>JAPLCX010000048.1 GCA_026392035.1 Candidatus Auribacterota bacterium
CCTTCCTCAGCCTGATCTTGCACCCTTTTACCAGCCCCATCACCCCCAACCTGTCCCGCTCCTTACGGCTCATCTCCAGTATCCCCTCTCTCATTTCCACCCCCTTGTCGGGGGCTATTATAGGGGACATTTCTACTTTGGTAGATAGGGGACATTATCATTTTGGTATGACAGCATTTGTGCATCCCTCCTGGTGTCTTGTCTCGTAAATAGCTGTACAAAGTCGTATCATTGCGAGGAGCGAAGTGACGAAGCAATCTGTTGCAATGCAAGGAGATGAGATTGCTTCGTTTTCGCTCGCGATGACAGACATATGCTAGGAATTTCCGTGACAAGACACTAGCTGCAGACGTCACCGCGCACATATTGCATATGGAGCGGCGATCGAGGATGGCGCATATTTGACAATAACAGAGAGAGTTGATAGAATGTGCCCTTTAATCCGGAGAGCTATGAAGAAGCGCGTGTTCAGTGGCATACAGCCAAGCGGCATTCTGCACCTCGGCAATTACTTGGGTGCGATCAGAAACTGGGTTTCACTTATTGCCGACTATGACTGCATTTTCTGTATTGTCGATATGCACGCAATCACGGTCCCCTATGAGCCAGAGGAGATGCAGGAGAGGATCTTCGACACTGCCGCAGGCTATATTTCCTGCGGTGTCGATCCGGAGAAGTGCACGATCTTCGTGCAGTCTGACGTGCCGGAACACACTGAGCTCATGTGGTATTTCAACACGGTCATCCCGATAGCATACCTAGAGCGCATGACTCAGTTCAAAGATAAATCGGAGCAATTTCACGAGAACATCAACATGGGGCTCCTCGATTACCCCGTGCTCCAGGCTGCGGATATCCTCATCTATAAGGCAGAGCTTGTTCCCGTGGGGGAGGATCAGGCGCAGCATCTGGAACTCACGCGTGATATCGCTCGGAAGTTCAACAATCTCTATGGCAGGACGTTCCCCGAACCCACAACCCACCTCGGCGCGGGGGCGAGAATCCTCGGGCTCGACGGCCAGGCAAAGATGAGCAAGACGATGAACAACTACATCGCCATCACCGAGACGCCGGAGCAGATATGGAAGAAGCTCTCGGTAGCGGTGACCGATCCCTCCCGCAAGCGCCGCGCTGACCGCGGGAATCCGGAGGTATGCAATATCTACAGCCTCCACAAACTCTTTTCAAGCGAAAAGCAGCTATCTGCCGGGGCTGAGGGATGCCGGACCGCCGCGATCGGTTGCCTTGAGTGCAAAAAGATTCTTTCCGAAGCGCTCGCGAGCGAGCTCGCGCCGATCCGGGAACGGTATGAGCAGCTCATGCATAACAAGGCCACGATTTACCGCACACTGGATGAAGGGGCGAAGAGATGCAGGAAGATCGCACAGGCAACGATACGGGAAGTGAAAGAGAAGATGGGGCTCCTGCGCTGACCGGCGCGGGGCGCACTGGTTCCCCAGCCTCCGGCGGCGATGACATACCCACTCGCGCTGGAGAGGCTGGAGATGGCGCCGAGGGTGATGCGGGCGGTGGAGCGGGTGTGGCTGAGATGCCCCTCCACAGTGGATCACCTCGCCCGGGCGGCGGAGCTGAAAGCGAGAAGGCTGCCCATGACCGCATCATTGCAAACATGCGGGATTGCAAGGTCGCGCTCGATATCTTTGAGGGACCCCTGGATCTCCTCCTCTATCTGATACGGAGAGATGAAGTTGATATCTGCGATATCCCGATTATGAAAATCACCGATCAGTATCTCCAGTATCTCGACCTCATGCGGATGCTCGATCTTGATATCGCGAGCGAGTTTCTCGTGATGGCCGCAACCCTTTTGCACATCAAATCACGGATGCTCCTCCCGCCGGAGGAAAGACCCGTGGAAGAGCAGGTGGACGAGGATGAAGATCCCCGGATGGAGCTCGTCAAGCAGCTGCTGGAGTACAAGAGGTTCAAAGAGACTGCGGTATACCTGTCCGAGAAGGAGCTCGGGCAGCAGGCTGTATTCGCGCGCTACATTGACAGGACGTTTCTCCCCGAGCCCACTGACAGCCCGCTCACTGAGGTGAGTATTTTTGACCTGATAAGCGCGTTCTCGGACGTGCTCAAACGCGTCACGGGTGAACCCAGAGAGATCACCGAGGAAATCTACACCGTCACTGACAAAATCGCAGCGATCATGGATTTGCTCAAGATGCGCTCCGTGTTGAAGTTCAGCGAGCTCTTTAAAGATGCCATCATCCGGGCGGAGGTGGTGGTGACATTCCTGGCGCTGCTGGAGTTGATCAGGCTCAAAAAGATCCAGACGCACCAGCCATCCCCGTTCGCGGAGATTGAGATTTGCGCCGCATGACTGCGAATCGGCGAATGGGCGAGCCGGTGATGTTGAAGGAATGAGGGTGTGAAGCGGCGACAGCTAGATCGCCGTCTCGCCGGTTCTCCGGCTTGCTCACTCATCATTGCGGCGCCCTCGAGCATAAATATACACGGGAGTAAATGGTGACTACTGATAATGTAAAATCAATAATCGAGGCACTGCTCTTCGCGGGCAGTGAGCCGCTGAAGCCTGCCGAGATCAGAGAAGCCCTCAACGATACCAGCCAGTTGACCGAAGGCAGAATCAGCGCATTGATCGAAGAGCTCCGGGATGAGTATCTGAACAGTTGCCGGAGCTTCACCATCACCGAGATGGCGGGGGGGTATCGACTGCAGACGCTCCCGGAGTACGCGGGGTGGATAAGCAAGCTGCGCGCCGCGCCCGCACGGAGGAGGCTTTCTGCGCCCGCGCTTGAGACGCTCGCCATCGTCGCCTACCGCCAGCCGATTACAAAAGCTGAAATCGAGGCGATCCGCGGCGTCAATATCGATGGCGTGCTTGAGAACCTTGCTGACAGGGAGCTTATAGAGACGAGGGGCCGCAAGGAGGCGATCGGGAAGCCCCACCTGTACGTGACGACGAGGAAATTTCTTGAGCATTTCGGGTTGAGGGATCTCAAGGATTTGCCTCAAATAGAGGAACTGAAGCGAGCGGCGGCGGAGCAGGCACCCGTTGCTGCGCCTAAGCCGGCGCCCCCGGTTGTTGAGCAGAAGCCGTTGGCCTAATTGCGAAACGGCGACTGGGCGAATGGGGGGCAAATCAATCGCCGGCTCACCGACTCGCCGGCGCGGATGATATGATTGCTGTCTCGCATATATAAAAGGTGGAGGGCGAGATGAAGATTGACGATCTGAGAAATAAGATAGACCGCATCGATCGCAAACTGGTTGACCTCATCAATGAACGGACCTCATATGCCGTAAAGATCGGGAAGATCAAGAGAGAGACGCGGCGAGGGGTCTATTCTCCGGAGAGAGAGAAGGCGGTTTATAAAAGGCTGTCCAAAATCAGCCGGGGGCCGCTGCCGCTCGAATCACTCCGTGCAATCTATCGGGAAATTATGTCCGCGGCGATGGCGCTTGAGAAGAAGCTCGTAATCGCCTACCTGGGGCCAGAGGCGACATTCACACACGTTGCCGCCCGCAGGAAGTTTGGGAGCTCGGTGAGGTACGCTGCCATGGAGGGTATTACCGACATCTTTTCAAACGTCGAGCGGGGGAGCGTGGATTACGGAGTCGTCCCCATTGAGAATTCTATTGAGGGAGCAGTCACGCACACGCTCGATATGTTCATTGACTCGAGGGTGAAGATCTGCGCGGAAATTTATCTCGATATCTCTCATTGCCTGCTCGCCAACTGTCCGGCGCCAAGGATCAGGAGGGTGTATTCAAAATCGGAGGTTTTCGGTCAATGCCGCACCTGGCTGAGGAGCACGATACCCACCGCTGAACTCGTCGAGGTGTCCTCGACTGCGCGTGCCGCAGAGCTGGCAGCGCAGGAGAAGCATGCGGCGGCGATCGCGAGCGAGCTTGCCGCGGAGATCTACGGGGTAAAGGTGCTGGAGAGGGGCATCGAGGACAGCGGCAGAAATGAGACGCGGTTTCTCGTCATCGGAACCAGTTCTGCGGGTCCGAGCGGCGATGATAAGACCTCCACCATAGTATCCATAGCTGACCGGGTAGGGGCCCTGTACCGGATGCTCTATCCGTTCAAGAAGCACGGGATCAATCTGACCAAGATCGAGTCCCGTCCGTCAAAGAAGAAGGCATGGGAGTATTACTTCTTCATCGATTTCATCGGGCACATCAACGACGGGAATGTCGTGAAGGCATTAAAAGAGCTTCAGAAGCAATGCCTTTTCGTGGAACACCTGGGATCGTATCCCCGAGCCCGGTAAAGACATAGTTGGAGTAACACCTGATTGACCTGATTATTCTAAAAGAGCAGGTTAATCAGAGTAATCAGGTGCCGAACATTCCTATGATCATTGTGCTGAAGCCAGGAGCTACTCAGGAGCAAACAGACCGTCTCATCGCGAAAGTTCACGCGCTCGGGCTCAAGACAATGGTTTCGAGGGGCGTTGAGCGGACGATTATCGGCGTGATCGGTGAGGAGGATATCGTGCGCATCACGCCGCTGGAGGCATTCCCGGGCGTTGAAAAAATGATGCCGGTGCTGAAGCCCTACAAGCTCGTGAGCCGCGAGTTCAAGCCTGAGTCCGGCGTAATCGCGGTCGGGAACGTGAGAATCGGGGGACGCGTGATCCAGATTGCCGCCGGGCCGTGCGCGGTGGAAAATCGCGATATGCTTTATCAAACGGCTGAGCTCGTCAAGTCTGCTGGCGCGCGCATGATCCGCGGCGGTGCGTTCAAACCGCGGACTTCCCCGTACAGTTTCCAGGGCCTCGGGGAGGAGGGCCTCCGCTATCTCAAGGAGGTGAGCGAGGCGACAGGGATGCCGGTGATTACGGAGTGCATGGATACCAGGGATATCCCGCTCGTGGAGAAATATGCCGATATCATTCAGGTCGGCGCGCGCAACATGCAGAACTTCACCCTCCTCAAGGAGTTAGGCCAGGCGAAGAAACCGATCCTCCTGAAAAGGGGGATGATGTCCACGGTGAAGGAGCTGCTCATGTCGGCGGAGTATATACTGTCGCAAGGCAATTTCAACGTCATCCTCTGCGAGCGAGGGATCCGCACCTTTGAGGATGCGACTCGCAATACGCTTGATTTGAGCGCCGTGCCTCTGGTCAAACGGTTGAGTCACCTGCCGGTATTTGTGGACCCGAGCCACGCGACGGGCAAACGGGAATTGATCCAGCCGATGGCGATGGCGGCAGTTGCCGCGGGGGCTGACGGCCTTATGATAGAGGTTCATCCGAGGCCTGAGGAGGCCCTCTCTGACGGCGAGCAGTCGCTTACCCCTGAAGAGTTCTCGAGGATGGTCGCAGCGCTGAAACCTGTGGCGGCAGCGGTGGGACGTGCAATCTAGCTATAAGCGGTAAGCGTTAAGCCATAAGATGTAATGCATTTGCTTACAGCTTATAGCTTACGGCTTACAACTTCTTTTGGGAGGTTAACATGATTGGCAAGGCGATTCGGTTGGAGCGGATAATCAACAGGAAGAGCAGGCGGACAGTCATCGTTCCGATGGATCATGGGATGACCATGGGACCGATCCCCGGCATCACGGACATCAAGGCCACCATAGACAAAGTGGTCGACGGCGGAGCCAATGCCATTATCCTGCACAAGGGGATGGTGGAGGCGGGGCACAGGGGCGGCGGGAAGGATGTGGGCTTGATCATTCACCTGTCGGCATCCACATCCCTGAGCCCGTATCCGAACACAAAGGTGCTGGTGTGCACCGTCGAGGAGGCGCTGTTCCTGGGGGCGGACGCGGTGAGCATCCACCTCAATCTCGGCGACGTTATGGATACCGCCATGATACGCGATGCCGGTGAAGTTTCGAAGGCATGCCGTCGGTGGGGCATGCCGCTTGTCGCCATGATGTATACGCGGGGCGAAAAAATCAAGAACCAGTTCGATGTGAAATACGTGAAGCACGCCGCACGGGTCGGGGCAGAACTCGGGGCCGATATCGTGAAGGTGAATTACACCGGTAGCCCAGAAACGTTCAGGGAGGTTGTTGAGGGATGTCCTGTCCCGGTGGTGATCGCCGGGGGAGAGAAGGTTGAGACTGACAGGGACGTGCTCCAGATGGTGGATGGCGCGCTCAAGGCAGGAGCGGCAGGCGTCTCCATAGGGAGGAACGCATTCCAGCACACGGACCCGATCAGGGTGGTCCAGGCCATTTGCAGGATGACGCACGACAGGTGGGATATGCAGCGTGCGCTGGAATTTCTAAAGAAATAAAATGCGCAACGTTTACCACAGATGAGCACAGATAAAGGAACTTTTTAAAAAGCAGGAACAGGATACACGCAGATTCACGCAGATACCGGATGCGAAGTTCTAAACGAAAAACAATCAACGAGAAACCGTAGTTCACATCTGTGTTCATCCGTGTGTATCTGTGTATATCTGTGGTTAAAATGTAAAGGTTGTTATGAAAAAGATCTGGGTCAAGGCGATACCGTGGGATACATCGATCGTCACCATGGCGCTTGAGAGCGGCGCCGATGCGGTGGTGGTCGAGGAGGGGAAGACCGCTCACGTCAGGAAACTTGGGAAGATCAAAACGGTCGCCCCGGACGGCGACTTCAGAATGGGAGAAGATGTGGTTGAACTGGAAATCAACAGCAAGGCCGACGAGGAGAATGCGCTGCGCCTGAGCAGAAACAAAACTGTGGTAGTCCGCTGCCGGGATTGGAAAATCATCCCCCTGGAAAACCTTGTTGCGCAGACGAGCGGGTTGTTTGCGGCAGTGGGAAGTTGTGAAGAGGCCAGAACGGCGTTACGGATACTCGAGAAGGGCGTTGCGGGCGTGGTGCTTGATACCAGAGACATCGCTGAAATAAGGAAAACAATTGATGCAGTCACGCAGTCCTCTGAGCGGGTGAAGCTGTGTACTGCGCGGGTCACGCAGGTCAGGCAGTTGGGAATGGGAGATCGCGTGTGCATCGATACATGCACCAGCATGACCATGGGTGAGGGGATGCTCGTCGGTAATTCAAGCGCCGCGCTCTTCCTCGTACACGCGGAGAGCGTGGAAAATCCCTATGTCGCGCCACGCCCATTCAGGGTGAACGCGGGTGGAATCCATGCCTACACGCTGCTCGCGGGGGGGAAGACGAAGTACCTCTCTGAATTGAAGACAGGGGACGAGGCGCTCATCGTCAGGCACGAAGGCGCCACGCACCCTGCGATAGTCGGACGGGTAAAAATCGAGAAACGCCCCATGCTGCTCGTGGAGGCGGAGGCCGGCGGGAAGACTGTCTCGCTGATCCTCCAGAACGCGGAGACCATCCGCCTCGTGAGGCCTGACGGCACGCCGGTGTCAGTGGTTGAACTGGAGAAGGGGAGCGAGGTTCTTGCATGCCTGGAAGAGGCGGGACGGCATTTTGGGGTGAAGGTGGAAGAGACGATAACTGAAAAATAAATCCCAAATCCAAAATCCCAAATCCCAAAACAGAGCTTTTGAGGGATGGGGTACGGGACTTGAAGCGCGGAATCATGAATTTGGGATTTTGGATTTGGGATTTACGATGCCTCTGGTTAACAAGCTTTGCATAGTCGGCCTCGGCCTTATCGGAGGCTCGATCGGGCTGGCAGTCAGGAAGAAGCGTCTGGCCCGCCGGGTCTACGGCCTCGTCCGCAGGAAGGAATCCATCAAGGAGGCGAAGCGACTCGGCGTGGTGGATGTTGCCACGATGGATGGTGCAGAGGCAGTTTCAGAAGCGGATCTGATTATTATTGCGACCCCGCTCGGCGTCGTGGAGCGGATTGCGATCACAATCAGACCGTTCCTGTCAGAGGGGTGCATCATCACCGATGTGGGGAGCAGCAAGCGATGCATCGTCAGTTCGATGGAGAAGATATGTCATCCCAGGGCGCGTTTCGTCGGGGCGCACCCCATCGCGGGCTCAGAGCAGAGCGGGATGCGCGCGGCCCGGGACGATCTTTTCGCAGGGACCCCATGTATTCTCACCCCCACACGGGAGACAGATAGAGCGGCGCTCAAGAAGGTGCGCGAGCTCTGGGAGAGCCTCGGATCGAGCGTGCGCCTCACGAGTCCGAATGACCATGATAAAATTGTCGCAGCAATCAGTCACCTCCCGCACATACTGGCAGCGACACTCGTCAACTATCTCACCCGCATGCCGGGTGGGGCGCAAAAATTTCTCCCTTTTGCGGGGACCGGATTCAAGGACGCCACGCGTATCGCGTCGAGCCCTTCAGATATATGGGTGGATATCTGTCTCGCAAACAGGGACGAGATCCTTCGTGCATTGAAGGTCCACCAAGCTGAGTTGGCTTCGATGGAAAAGGCGCTCAAGAAAGGCGATGCGGCTCGGCTAAAAGATATTCTCCTTCGCGCGAATAGATTACGTAAAAAAATCGGTGCGTGCTAACCAGCGCTTCCCTAGAAGTTAGCCTCGCAAATTGAAATTGACCCGCCGAAGAAGAGTTGCTATAGTGCCACAATGCCACACGGCAGGGGAATTGCCTGCCCGGCATATACTCGCAGTAAATACCTGTGAAGGAGGTAGGAGCGTAATGACGTTGGACGATCACTTGGACGCTTCTCTGCTGGACAAGGGGAGAGAGGAGAGGCAGAGGAAAGAAGAGCAGCGCGCTGAGATGCGCAAGCTCTACGAAGAATCCTTCAAGGATATCCACGTAGGGAAAGTCGTTGAGGGAACGGTTATTGCGGTCGGGAAGGATCATGTCCTGGTTGACATCGGGTACAAGTCCGAAGGCGCTATCCCCAGTAACGAGTTCCCGGATAAAGCGGCTATAAAAGTGGGGGATAAGATTCAAGTGTTTCTGGAATCCAAGGAGGATCAGGATGGCGTGGTGGTGCTCTCCAAGCTCAAGGCCGATAGGATGAGCCACTGGGAAGAGACCATGAGCCTGTGCAAAGAGGGCAAGGTTGTCATGGGTAAGGTGATGAGGAAGGTCAAGGGCGGGCTCATGGTGGATATCGGCCTGGAAGCGTTTTTGCCCGCCTCACATATCGGCCTCCGGCATGTGAAAAATCTGGACAGCTTGCTCGGGAAGGATTTCGAGTTCAAGGTAATCAAAATCAATCCGGAGAGGCGGAATGTTGTTCTCTCGAGGCGAGTGCTTCTGGAGGAAGAGCGGAAAAAACAGAGAGAGAAAGTCCTCGCCACGATAAAAGTGGGCGATCTAATGACGGGAATGGTAAAAAACATTACCGATTTTGGAGCCTTTATAGACCTGAACGGTATTGATGGCCTCCTCCACGTCACTGATATGAGCTGGGGCCGCGTGAGCCATCCGTCAGAAGTTTTG
Source organism: Candidatus Auribacterota bacterium (assembly GCA_026392035.1). Taxonomy (NCBI): domain Bacteria; kingdom Pseudomonadati; phylum Candidatus Auribacterota; species Candidatus Auribacterota bacterium. The sequence goes on from JAPLCX010000048.1 coordinate 9,313, forward strand.
GCGGTTGGGGATAAGATCAAGGTGCAAGTGCTGGATTTCGATAAGGAGAGGGAGAGGATTTCGCTGGGCTTGAAACAGCTGGCGCCCAACCCATGGGACACCATAGAAGAGCGATATCCCGTCGGCGCGAAGGTGAAGGGCCGCGTGGTAAATATTGTCCAGTATGGGGTTTTTATCGAGCTCGAGAAGGGGATTGAGGGGCTCGTGCACATCTCTGAGCTTTCATGGACGCGCAAGATCAATCATCCCTCCGAGGTTCTCGGCATCGGTGATGTGGTGGAGGCAATGGTCCTCAGCATCGACAAGGAAGCGCAGAAAATTTCACTCGGGATGAGGCAGATCGAAACCAATCCCTGGATGCTCGTGGGCGAAAAGTATCCGGTGGATACGGTTATCAAGGGGAAGATACGCAACATCGTGCCCTACGGTGCGTTCGTCGAGCTCGAAGACGGGATCGAGGGGCTCATCCATATCTCTGACATCTCGTGGACGAGGAAGCTCAATCACCCATCCGAGCTCATCAAACGGGGAGAGCTGGTGGAGGCGAAGGTGCTCTCCGTGGACCAGGAGAATAAGAAGATCGCGCTCGGCCTCAAGCAGCTCCACCCCAACCCGTGGGACGATATTGACAGGAGATACCATGTCGGGGACACCGTCTCGGGGAAAGTGAGCAATATTACAGGTTTTGGTCTGTTCGTTGAGCTCGGGGACGGCATCGAGGGGCTGGTGCACATATCTCAGATTGATAAGAAATCCGATGAGGATATCAAGGCGAGCTACAAGACGGGCGATCAGGTTACGGCAAAGATATTGCGTATTGATCCCGATGAACGCAAAATCGGTCTGAGCATCAAGGACTATCTCGCTCACCGCGATCATGAAGAGAGCCCGGTTGCTCGAGGTGATACGCATGCGGCGAAACCCCAGGATTCAGTAGATAATCCCGTATTGGCAGAAGATATAGACCTTTCGGGTATTCGTAAAGAGGAAGCTGATCGGGAAAAGTCCTGACCGCTATCGAGTGAGTGCACAGCACTGACTACTCCCCAGTTCTATTCTTGCGATTCACCACCTGAACTATGCGCACGTGCGACACTGAGGATACACAGATCTCCTTGATCATGAGAGCGGCAGTTTCACTCCAAACGGAGGGAGAGCTGCGCGATCGACTCCGTGAGAAGAGGTCTCTCAGGGTTAAGCTGGGCGCTGATCCCAGTGCCCCTGATATCCACCTCGGGCATATAGTCGTCCTCAGCAAGCTCAAAATATTTCAGGACCTCGGGCATGAGGTCATCTTTATCATCGGTGATTTTACCGCGCGGATTGGAGACCCGAGCGGCAGGTCTAAAACCAGACGGCAGCTCTCAAGAGAAGACGTGGCGCGGAACGCCGAGACGTATACGAAACAGGTATTCAAGATACTTGACCCCAAAAAGACTACGGTAGTGTTCAACAGCGAGTGGCTGGACCGGCTGACCTTTGAGGATATTGTGCGGCTCTCCTCCGAGGTGACGGTCGCGCAGTTGCTGCAGCGGGAGGATTATGCGAAGCGTTACGCGGGCGGCGTCCCGATCTCCCTGCACGAGTTCCTCTATCCCCTCGCACAGGCATTTGACTCGATCCATATCAAGGCTGATGTAGAAATAGGAGGGACGGATCAGACTTTCAACCTCCTGCTGGGGAGGGAGCTCCAGAAATCGTACGGTCAGAAGCCTCAGGTGATTATGACCATGCCGCTCCTTGAAGGCCTCGACGGGGTCGAGAAAATGAGCAAGAGCCTCGGCAATCATATAGGGATCACCGAGCCGCCGTTTGAGATATTCGGAAAAATTATGAGCTTATCTGACGATCTCATGCCACGTTATTTTGAACTCCTGACCGATTTCGATTATAAAAAGCTGCAGAAGGAATTGAATCATCCCAAAGCCATCAAGGTGAAGCTGGCGTGGGAACTTGTGAAGAGGTTTCATGGTGAGGAAGCAGCTGACTCGGCGCAGAGAAACTTCGAACAGACGTACGCGAGGAAAGGGATTCCCGAGGATGACGCTTGGGTGCGAGTGTATAAGATTAAACAGGGCACCTATTGGCTTCCGCAGTTGCTCAAAGAAAGTGAACTCGCAGAGAGCACGTCCGAAGCACGTCGCCTGATCAAACAGGGAGCTGTCAGTATCGATTCTGTAAAAATTACTGATGATCACGCGAGAATCGAATTCACTGCAACACAGCCGCCGCAGATCATAAAGGTGGGGAAAAAAAAGTTTTCCCGAATAGTTGTTGCGTAGCCGATATTGGTCAGAATGTCATAACTTATTGCAATACAGCTTAATGCAATGACCTCTAAAAGCAGAGAAAAAGTCTTCTAAAAGGAAAATTGATGTTGACAAGTTTTATGTCAGGTGCTATCATAGTGAAAATGAGAAGAGCCCTCCGAGCGTAGGAGAGGGATCAATGTCCGACAGCTCTTAGGACAATATAGTGTGGGGTTAGATAATTCGATGGATATGACATCCTCGGATGTCATTTTTTTGTCAGTGTGCGATAAGACTATGCACTTTCAACTTTTGGCTTCAGGCTGTAGTTCCGTTCTTTGAAAACTGGATAGTGCAATGCGCCGGAAGTTGAGCCAACGTCAAGCAAGTCCCGGCGAGCCCGGAGTGATCCGGGTGGACTGGGATGTCACAATCTCTCTACGGAGAGTTTGATCCTGGCTCAGAACGAACGCTGGCGGCGTGGATTAGGCATGCAAGTCGAACGATCCCGAGCAATCGGGATAGTGGCGAAAGGGTGAGTAACACGTGGGTAATTTGCCCCCGAGACGGGGATAACCTCGCGAAAGCGGGGCTAATACCGGATAACGCCATTCCCCCGCATGAGGGAATGGCCAAAGGATCTCGCAAGAGTTCCACTCGAGGATGAGCCCGCGTCCTATTAGCTTGTTGGCGGGGTAATGGCCCACCAAGGCGATGATGGGTAGCCGGCCTGAGAGGGTGGCCGGTCACATTGGGACTGAGACACTGCCCAGACTCCTACGGGAGGCTGCAGTCGAGAATCTTCCGCAATGGGCGAAAGCCTGACGGAGCGACGCCGCGTGGAGGATGAAGGCCTTCGGGTCGTAAACTCCTGTCAGTCCGGAAGAAGATCTGTCCCGTTTAGCGGGATAGATTGACGGTACGGGCAGAGGAAGCTCCGGCTAACTCCGTGCCAGCAGCCGCGGTAATACGGAGGGAGCGAGCGTTGTTCGGAATCATTGGGCGTAAAGGGCATGTAGGCGGCTTTGTAAGTCGGGTGTGAAATCCCACTCCTCAATAGTGGAATGGCATTTGAAACTGCAAGGCTTGAGTTCGGGGGAAGAGAGCGGAATTCTCGGTGTAGCGGTGAAATGCGTAGATATCGAGAAGAACACCGGTGGCGTAGGCGGCTTTCTATCCCGAAACTGACGCTGAGATGCGAAAGCCAGGGGAGCGAACGGGATTAGATACCCCGGTAGTCCTGGCCATAAACGATGTGCACCTGGTGTTGGGCCGCGAGGCTCAGTGCCGAAGCTAACGCATTAAGTGCACCGCCTGGGGAGTACGACCGCAAGGTTGAAACTCAAAGGAATTGACGGGGGCCCGCACAAGCGGTGGAGCATGTGGCTTAATTCGACGCAACGCGAAGAACCTTACCGGGGCTTGACATGCA
>JAPLCX010000049.1 GCA_026392035.1 Candidatus Auribacterota bacterium
GCGAGGTGCCATAGTATCACCGGTTCTTACTCCTTTTGTTTGTGGTGCACCTCCAACGCTATTGAAAGTGTGCCACAACTGAGGGCGTAAGAACCATTTTTTATTGACACCTCGTATGCTAAATTTCTGCAAAACTACAGATTAGTAAAATGTGTTGCAGTATTGGGCATTCATGGGAATATTTTGCCCTGATCATAGACATTCGCTATTTTTCCCTCTCCCCTTGAGGGAGAGGGTAGGGTGAGGGGTACTTCTAACGGTGCTCATTTCTCACCCCCACCTTACCTTCCCTCGGCTTCGCTCGGGACAAGCTCCCCGTCAGAGGGGGAGGGATTCTTGGTTTCTACCCACACAAAATGGAAGAGAACCAGAAATGGTGATTCTGTAGGGGCTTGATCCTTCGGCTTCGCTCAGGACAAGTTTCCCGCCTTCGGGGGCAAGTATCAAGTTTGCCACGTGAAACACGTGGCCCGTTACGCGGGTCGGATGAATCCCTGCCCGCCGGCAGGCAGGCGACCCCTACAAATCCGCCATTTAGGGTCGGTTAAACATCTTGCGGGCTCGTATGTGCCTGTGACATACTCGTTGCCGCGCCCGAGCACTATTGGTATGCGCACATGGAGAAATGAGATGAGGATGAGAATGCCGGCGGGAGTATGTCTCCTGGGGGTGTGCCTCGCTCTCGTGTGCGGCTGCCGGTCACTGGGACCCTCGGCGCTGAGGGTGACCTATCCGCAATACAACGACGTCCTCTCCCAGAACCAGAACCGGGAGTTCCTCCTCAACCTGGTGCGCCAGAAGTACCGCGATACCCCCTTCTTCCTCGACGTCACGAGCATCACGTCGTCCGAGACGATGATGGGCAAGGCGAACGTGTCTGCGGATCTGTTGATTGATCCATTCTCGGGGAGCATCATAAAGCCGGGGCTCGAGGGGACCTACTCCCAGACCCCGACGCTCTCCTTCGCCCCCGTCGTGGGCGAAGACTTCCTGAAGAAACTCATGTCTCCCATTCCGGTGAGCACGCTTGCCCTCCTTACCCAGTCCGGGGGGAGCATCCCCCGCGTCTTCTCGCTTTGCATCGAGCACATCAACGATATCGACAACGCGGCCAGGGCGTCGCTGCTCCTCCCCGAGTGGGTTCCCCACCCCGAGAAATTTCAGAGGCTCGTGAGCCTCATGGGCCAACTCCAGCAGGCGGATCTCATGCAGTTTGGACGAACGGGCAAGGAGAAGGATGCCGACTTCCTGCTCCAGATCAAAGAGAGCAAAGAGTACGCCGACCAGATACGGGAGGTCAAAGAGCTTCTCGGGGTATCCGCGGCAAAAAGCACGTTTATCCTCACCGGCGACAGTTCCCATGGCAACGGCGACCGGCTTGTCGTGAGGATGCGGCCGGTGCTCGGCGTCCTCGCCTTTCTCGCGCACGGGGTGGACGTTCCGCCGGAGGATTTGAAGGCCGGGCTTGTGACCGTCGTCCGGAACCCCGACGGGAGCGAGTATGACTGGAGCAGGGTGACAGGCAAACTGATCCACGTCTATTCCTCGAAGAAAGAGCCGGAGAATGCCTATGTCGCCGTGCGCTACCGCGGCTCGTGGTTCTACATACGGGACGACGACCAGAACTCCAAGGCGACGTTCTACACCGTCTGTCTCCTGTTCCGCCTCCAGGAGGCGCAGCCATCCCAGCCGCTGCCCATCCTCACCATCCCCGTCATCCGCTGATAGATGCGATTTACGTGCCTGACATACCCATTGTAAATGAGGCATCTTTGTAGTGGAAGGCGAGAAGTTATCTTATGAAAAAGAGCCCCAATTTATCACTACTGATAGCGACTGTTCTGGGGTCGATCATAATCGGTTGCGCTCCTCTATACCACCCTTCTACGAAGGCGGGATCAGGAAACAGCGGAGTCCTTCCAAAATCCGTTCATTCCGGGTCAGCAAAAGATTCTTTATCCAGCAGCATGCGGATATACATGATCGATGTGGGTCAGGGAGACTCCGCACTCGTGATCTTCCCGGATGGTCGGACGATGCTCATCGACGCGGGGGAGGAGTCGGCGGGGCGAAACATAACGGATCTCCTCGGCCGGCTGGGAATCAGAAAGCTGGACATCCTCGTCGCATCCCATGCCCATCCCGACCATGTGGGCGGGTTCTCGACGGTGATTTCCGGGGGCTATGCCGACTCCTCCACGATGGCATATGGCTGTGCGGATGGATCGTGGGACGAGATAACGTGGCACGGAATTAATCTCGGGGATGTTATCTATAGCAGCGAAGGCGCGACGGCCACGTGTTACGCGGTGAATGGTCATATCATCGGGGGGGCATACGTTGATCCGGAGAGGAATAAAAACGCCAAAAGCATCGTCCTGGACATCAAGTTCAAGGGATTCGACTACCTGACGGGGGGGGATCTTACAGGCTCCGGGAATCATCCCGACGTCGAAGACCCCGTTGGGGACGCTCTCGCCGCCAGGGGAGTGCATATCGATGTGTACAAGGTCCACCATCATGGCAGCAGATACAGCTCCAATCTCTATTTCCTCCGGAAGATAATGCCCGAGTTCGCAATGATCTCTGTAGGGGACGGGAATAAATTCAGGCATCCCACCCGCGGCGCGATAAATAGGCTTAACGATTCCGGGGTCCGCGTGGAGAAAATCTTCCAAACGGAAAAGGGCGCCGGCGGGACCGCGCCAAACGTCACCGTGGCCAACGGCCAGGTCGTAATCACCACCGATGGCGCTCACTATAGTTTTACCAATGAAGGTCCCGAAAGCACCACGTTTTCTTATGGCCCCTATCCTGTGGATGAATATGTACCCCTGTGGCCCATGTTTCACCATGACACGGGCAGTTTGGCCGGGGATACTTATTCAGGCCGGCAAACTGGAACCATCGCACGGAGCTACGCAACACAGGGTTTGGGGAATACGAGTTCGTCCAGATTAAATGTGGTCCGTTCTATGCAATTGACAAGTCTGGCGTCACGGCATTAAATATCAAGATTAAAGACTTGACCCCAGGTTACTCTCCATGACTAACTACGACCAAAAGCGATGCTATATCCTTGGTGCCGGTGCTTCGTGTGATGCACACCATCCGCTTGTTGAGAAAATTATTACCCATTTTGACTCTTGGCTGTGTAGGCGCGATGCGTCGGAGTTTAGAGATAAACAAGGAAAAAGTAATGAAGTGTTGCGTAACTGTTAAAACTGGACTCTTCGGAACATTTAAAACCGAACTGTTTTAGCGTTGCGTATAAAATGTCGCAACTTTCTCTTCGCCAATGTAGATAGAGAGTTTTTCACCCGGCTTTTCACACACTGTAACATGTACATTCCTAGCCGAATGCAGTTTATACTTATTCCCTCGGTACGAAAGAGTTCCGTATCCGTCGACTGTACGGGGACATTTAAAAGCGGACACATGGTCCCAGTCTGTCTTTTCGGGAACTGGCCTAAGCTGGCATCGGTCATCTAAAAGAGCCTGGTTCCAACGCTTCAATGGAATTTCCCCTGTCTCATCATGGATGCGCTCGGTATTGTAGTAATTGATGACCTCCTCAACCACCTCCTGCCCTTCGGGGATCTTAGCGGCCTTGCGCTTTGAGCAAAGATAAGGAACTCGCGCCTGAAGATATTTAAACTTATTCTCGATCTTCCCCTTGGCTCGGGCAGTCGGTGCAAACCAAAGGTGGATACCCAACGCCGCCATCATCATGCTAAATTGAGTTTCACCCTCGACACCCATTGTCTGGCTTCTATGCACGCTCTTATTCTTAAATTTAAAAGTGAAGATGCTGTGTTGATCCAGATACCATATCGCGGGAAGCCCATACTTCCGGCACACCGCCTCCGCATGAACCATATGCTCCCATGCACCACCATGCTCAACCAAAGTCCCCTTCACGATAAGGCGAGAATGATCATCAACCGTGGCAATTAAACTCAGCTCTTCCCCTAACCGCGGAATCCATATATGCTGCGAGTCATCATGTTGATACATCATCCCGATAGAGCCCATCTCAAACTGCCGATAGGGCTTTGCCACTTTCTCTTGTGGTAGAACGTAGTAACCATGCCGGAGTGCAAAACGGCGGATGCTATTACGATGTATCCGGTGCTCCAGCTTTTTATGAGCTTCTTCTGCAATAACTTCAAAGTTAAACTTCCTCTCGTTCGGAGGAAGGCTTCGAATAAATTGCAGCTCGGAATGTAAAAAATCTTGGTCCTGACGCCCAAGCTCGCGATTGGGTTTGCGACGTGCTGTATAAAGATAAAACTCTTTACTGCCATCCCTTGTGTTTAGATATCTCCTGTAAAGCTCATAAAATCTGCTCTTACTGATCTCAAGATAATTGCAGGTTTCTTGGCGTGATATCCGTCCCCCTTGATATTCGACTAATAAGGCCTTCACAGTGCCCATGGGAACTCGTTTGTGCAACTGCTGCTTCATGGCAGCCTCCTTTCATCATGAGGCTACCAATAACACAATAATTAGTACCAGTCAAGTTAGGCCGCGAGCCCCCATGGGGGCTCCTCTCTTCCCTCTGTCAAAGAACAGGATACTCCTTACACCAGTCCGGTTTTAATTGTTCCCACTGTCCGGTTTTAATTGTTCCGGAACA
>JAPLCX010000050.1 GCA_026392035.1 Candidatus Auribacterota bacterium
GAGCGCGAGCGACTTTGACCTGTCGAGGAGGGGAACGTCGAACAGCTTCACGAGGGGCTCCAGTGTGATCACCGCTTTGTTCGTGAGCGCCCTGATGTCCTCATGCATCTCCTGCGGTATCTTCGGCCCTTCGATGACCATCGTCTGCGTCACCGTCTTGGCCCTGTTGGCGATCTTGTCCACCAGCTCCACGATCCCGATGTAGTCCTCGCGGAAGAAGGGGAGAAATGCCCCCTCGGAAAGCTTCGCGAGAATCTTGCGCCTGCACTCGTCGGCCTCGTGCTCCTTCTTATGAACATTATAGGAGCTGACGTTGGCCTCCTCTTCCTTGCCGTCCAGGTAGAGCGCGATCGTGGTCTCGAAGAGGTCGAGGCACTCCTTGACCTTTTCGAGATGCTCCTTCATGAACTCCTTCACCTGCTGCTCCTTTTTGTCCCAGAACATGATGGTGCCCTCTTTTTGTTAACGCACGCCAAGCATACAAGCAATGATTATTGCCAAAATAGCTGAAACGACCGGCGACAGAAACCATGCGGCGAAGATGGACCACAGCTTCTTCGCGTTCACCGTGTTCATGCCCCTGACTAACCCCACACCCGCCACGGCTCCCACGATCGCCTGAGAGGACGAGACCGGCACGTGCAACTGTGTGAAAAAATGCACGACGAGGGAGTGGGAGAGTACGGCAATGAGCGCGGAAAACGGATCGAGCGCGGTGATATCCTTGCCGACGGTCATGATGACATTCTTCCCGTACGTGAGCGCGCCGACTGCCATGGCGATTCCCCCGAGCACGGAGGCCACGACTGCGTGGGAGTGCGTCGGGTTGCCAAAAAAACCCGCCTGATAGAACGGCCCCGTCGTCACGACAACATTATTTGCACCCATCGCGTACGCCCCATAGCATCCGCACACGACGAGGCCGATTTTGTACACCATATTCAGAAGCACCATGTTCTTTATGGTGCGCTGGATAACGTAGCCAAGCCCCTTCACGCCGAGATACGACACCACGCCCGCCGCGACAGGGAGAATGATCCAGCAGAAGAGCCACGCCAGGAGCTTCATCCAGCTTATCCCCGCCATCCCCATGGAGAGAATCGAGATGCCCATCACCCCGCCTATCGCGTTCTGGGTGGTCGAAGTGGGAATCCCCAGGTAGGTCTGGAACATGATGCTCACGGCTGCGGCGAAGGTGGCGACGGCTGCCTGGGAAAAGGTGACCTTGAACTCCCCGCTCTTGTCAAAGTTGTAACTGTCGTAGAGCTTGTACCCTTCGAGGGCAGAGCCGATAATGACGAAGATCGCGACGCAGATGACGGCCGTCTTGTATTTGACGCTGCCCGTGCCGACCGCCGTGCCGAACATATTGGCGGCATTGTTCGCGCCTATGCCCCAGCCAAGGAAGAGCCCCCCAAAGAATTTAGCCAGAAGCATCATAAAGGTTCCCTCGCGCAGATGCGAACCGGCATACGCGAAAATCGCCAGTAGTATATCTGTTCCCGATTCTCTCCTGCAACTCATTTTGCGGGGGTTTTGGAGGCGGGATAAAGCCACTGTCGATAGCCGAGAGTCCATAGCCCATGGCCAAAAAAGCTTGCGCCGCTATGGACCATTGACTAGCGACCATGGACTATTATATGGCCTGCTTCGAAATGAGGATCTGGATGCGATCCCCCACGTTCTCGATGGCGTCGGCGACCTCGGCGATGATCGTCACCAGGTTCCCGATGATGATCTTCTCCGCGAGCGAGATATTGATATCTTTGAAGAGCTTTTTCAATATCTTGAACTCGATCGAGTCCGCCACCTGCTCGCGGGTCGAGATTTCCTGGATGAGCGCGAGCGACTTTGACCTGTCGAGGAGGGGAACGTCGAACAGCTTCACGAGGGGCTCCAGTGTGATCACCGCT
>JAPLCX010000051.1 GCA_026392035.1 Candidatus Auribacterota bacterium
TCGTGATCTTCAACCACCGGTTGTCTTCTCTCAGCTTCCCCCCGAACGGAAACAACTCCGAAAATAAATACCCCGTCTGACGATCTTTAGTCCGATACATCTCAGCTCTCCTTCAGTGTATAACTGCACGGGTTTCGGGCACCTGTCCCGAATTCCCGTGCATTTTATCCATCATTCTGGAGAGCATTGTACATCATATCTACTTGCCTTGTATGATATTATATATATTTTTAGACTTTTTCAGGAGACCCTACTTATACCTTTTTCATAGCCATAGAGATTTTACCTGATTATATCGTCACTATCAATCAAAGTTTATATGCATACTAGGCATATCTAGTCGAGCAAAACTCAGGGTAAGGCCCCGACTATTGACAGGCAATAGGATGATTCATTCTCCTGAGTGTGCTTCAACCCAATCAGCATATCTTAAAAAAATATATTTGTGTTTTCTTTTGTGTTTTCTCGACAGGTAATGCATCAGTGAAGCACTGATACGCACGCTGCTGTCATTGCGAGCGGAGCGAAGCAATCTCACTTAAAGGGCTTTCAGAGGGGGATTGCCACGGCTGCCTCGTCCTGCTTAGCGGGACTCGGCATCCTCGCAATGACATCCAGCTATCATTGTCAGTGCCTGACTGAGGCATTATGGCAAGGCTTACGGCTGGCAGCGGCATGGCCTACAGCGCACGGGCGCTCACGCGGAGAGGATGGTCAAGAATTTCGAGGAAGGCCTTCTCAGCGCCGGGCGTATAGTTCTCAGGAAAATAGAAATATGAAATGAATGTGTGCGTGCCGCGGGGCACCGTCGTCACGTTAAAACTCCACCCGTTATAACCCCAGTGACCCTTACAGCCCTCAGGGGGATCCGCGATGGTCTTATCGTCTATGTAGAGGAGTTCCTTGCCCATCACGAGGCTCGGGGAAAGCCAGAGGCGGCTGAGCATGCTCCCCTGGGAGCCGGAGAGACCCGACCAGAGGTAGGGACTCTTATCCAATTTTTTTTCTTCCTCGGACATCACGCCGTCCACGAGCACCGGGGAAGGGTTGCATGAGTTGACGTAGCGCATGCCCGTCGCCGCGGTGTTCCAGTCGCAGCCGCTCACGAGGAAGCCCTCGCTCGCGATGGTGGAAACATTGAACGGGAGCTTGATGAGCGTGGGCCACTCGATGGAGTCCCGGTAGTAATAGTTGTCGATCACGCTGGTCGGGGAGCGGATGCCGAACTTGAGGTAGATCGAATTGCTGCACCGCCGCACCGCGCGTATCGGGCCGTCTTTGTAGCCCATGAGCACCGAGCGCATGTCATCCTCATTCCTGCTGATCGTAATGAGAGAGAAGAAGAGGTGGAGCGTAACGCGGAACTTGTAGCGGTCGAGAAGATTCGGCGAGCGCGTGCTCCCGTTGTCCTTGATGATCAGCGTGCTGAAGTACGATTTCATCTCGCCGGGCGTATAGCCGATCTCGTAGCAGTCGGCATTTATGTAATCCCGTGCGAGGTCATAGCTCACATATCGCCCCGGATTCCCCGGGGGAGGGCCGGGAAAAACCACGCAATATGCCCAGCCCTCACTGCCGGTGAGCGGGTCGGCGCACGCAATCTCCGCGGCCTTGACGCATCCTGCGGGCATATCCTTGATCGCCGCCCTGTCTCCCAGATCCCTGGCCATGAACACGAGTTCGTCATTGGCGTCCCACAGACCATCATCGGGATTTACCGGCGTGCCGTCAGGCCCCGTGAGGGACATAACCCCGTCGTTGTTCTTCTCGTCTATCTGGAACGGGACCGGATTTACTTTGCCCTCGCGGGCGCTGAAGAGCGCGCAGTGAGAGATCGGGGCACCCCTCATGGCGCTCAGTTGCAGGCCCTTGACGATCACGGGATCCGATTGTCGAGTGATTGTTTTGGTTTGAGCGCAGAGGGTTGCGTTGAGCGACAACATCGTCGCTGATAGTGCCAGCAGAGACGAGAGACGCGAGACGTGAGACGTAAGATGTGAGATGTGAGACGTGAGACGTGAAACGATTAACCTGAAACCTGCGTGAATATCCGTTTTTACGACAATGAATATGCCCAAAAAAGCCAGTAATTACGCGGATTTTAAGTGTACTAGACCCCATCTTGTTGCCATAATCTTAACCTACCTTTTAGTTAGGTTAAGATTATTCAATGAAACGCAGCCCAAAGAACCTATATATCAGTT
>JAPLCX010000052.1 GCA_026392035.1 Candidatus Auribacterota bacterium
GGTGTTAACCCAACGACCCGATAAGCCTCCCTGGGGGCTGGTCTCCACCGCCCGCACCAAAGACGCCCCCTTTTTCCGCGGAATGTATCATCTGCGTGAAACCATCGAGGAGCGCCATCGCCAGGCAAAGCTTTTCTGGGACCTGACGGGATTCCATTCGCCCAACTTTAATCTCGTCACCAATCAGGTTGTCTTTGTTGCCCTCGCCTACACGCTTCTGCAGGTACAACTATTGGACGAAAACCGACCTGAGCTCAACCGCATGACCCGACGCACGCTCCAGCACCAGATGCTTCCCTATGGCAACCACATCATTGTCTATGCCCGGGAATATTATGGCTTCTTCGACCTCCCCGAATACACCGATATCATTATGGGCATTGAGGAACCGGGGAAGAGCAAGCTCCGGAAGAAGGTGCGGAGGATGCGACGTGACTTCCTCATGGGCATGAAAAAACCTCGGTCACCATAATCGGAGTAGGTAAGGGCCCGTGGTAGATCATCTCGCCTCTCCTTCAGCGACAACTCCGGTTGTTGCCAGGGGACTCCTTGTCTAAACGTGCTTTTTTGCACGACGGAGCCTTCCTTTTATGGTGTGTATTCCCCCCCATCCAATACCCATAGCTTTGCGCTAATCCAACGTCAGGCTTTCGCCATAAATCCTTCCCCACTGTCTGAATCACAGAACGGCGGATATCCACCCTTCCTCGATTCCGGACGGTGTGATAGAATCGCTGGAATAAATGCGCTATCTCTATGGGTATCTATAAGAAAAAACTATTTTTCCTGGCCGCCCTCTCGCTCCTCGGCCTTCTGCTGAATTCCTCTCCGGACGCGGCTCCCCCGCCACCCGCTGAGGGCACCCCCGGTGAACCTGCCGCACGCACACCTGCGCCTACCCCTGCGGGATCACCGGAAGCAGGCGATCTGCTGAAAATCCATTTCATTGATGTCGGACACGGTGACGCCTGTCTTATCCAAACCCCCGGAGGGCACACGATCCTCATTGATGGCGGATACAGCGACGTCGCCGACGATGTGGTGGACTACATCAAAAAGGCAGGAGTGAAGGAGATCGACCTCGTGATCGCCACCCACCCTCATTCCGACCACGTGGGGGGATTGACCTCTGTGCTGACTCACTTCCCCGTGAAGATGGTGCTCGATTCCGGCAAGCCCCATACCAGCGTGACGTACCAGAGATTTCTGAAAGCCGTCAAGGCGGGCGGGAAGATTAAGTATGTGCTTGGCAGGGCAGGCCAGGTGTACCGGTATGACGCGGTCAAGATCTCCGTCCTCAGCCCGACGGAACCGCTTTCCAAAAATCTCAACAATTGCTCAATTGTGTGTCGCCTGGTCTATGGGGAGATAAGCGTTATGTTCACCGGTGATGCCGAGGTTGAAATTGAGAAGGCTATCATGAGGAGGAATCTAAATATAAAGAGCACCATACTGAAAGTCGGCCACCACGGGAGCGACACCTCGACATCCCCGACATTTGTGCGCGCCGCGGCACCGGAGGTGGCAATCATAAGCTGTACGAGCAAAGATTCCGGCTATGCCCCCCCCGCAGAGAGCAGGCTCAGGAGGCGAGGGGTGAAGGTATACAGGACAGACATTGATGGGACAATTCTTGTTGAGAGCAATGGTGAAAGCTATGTAGTGAAGACACACAGGAAAAAGGCATATCCCGATTATGCGATTCCGCCGGAACACAAGGGGAAGATCATCGGCAACCAGAAGAGCATGATTTACCATCTTCCCGGCGGCGCATATTACCAGAAGGTATCTCCTGAGTCGCGACGCTATTTCACGACGGAGGATGAAGCGAAACGCGCCGGCTATCGCCGGAGCGTCCCGTAGGGAAGATCACCGACCGGGGCAGCGGCTTTCCTCATTTCCTTACCGTGGACTCTGTGCTCCAGGTTGTTGATCAGGGATTGCAGACCTGGCAGGGACGCCTCATTGGCGCTCATCACGCCGTGATTCTGCCTCATCACGCCGTGATTCCAAATTATCGCGCTTCGATTCCAAGTTGTCGCGCTGTCGCCCTGCCGCAGGTCGCAATGGCAGACCCCCAACCCTCGAATCCAGTTGATCGCTCTGTGACTCCAACGCATCGCGTTTGGAGTCTATGGCCTCGATCCTTGATTCCAGAGCATCAGGATCATCGACTGCCAGTGCTAACCCCGACGCGCCAACCAGAATGATCCCCCCGAACAGCAACGCGAGTCTCGTGCTCATATACCCCCGCCTCCTTTCGATGCACCACAGTCGCGCCGTGGACCATGCGCGCACGGCAATGGCGCGGTTGAAGTTCTAACTGAATTGACTCCCCGTCCCCTCAGCCCCTTCCTCCCTCATGGCCTCTTCTGCCAGTACCTCCGCCTCCTTTTCTCCCTTTTTCTTCTCACCGAATATCGCGGTGAGGAGAAGGTAAATACCTATGCATTCTTGTTCATCGCGGGCGAAAAGACAACAAAATTATTGTCGGTGGCGCAGGGAGAAGGTGCTACAATGGTGCACATGGAAGGCGCAGAACCAAGGAGGATGGACATGAAGGGAACAGTGATTGTGCTGACAGTCATTCTGCTTCTCCGCCCCTGCTTTGCCCAGGAGAGACTCCATCCCGCGGGGGATAAACAGCGGGTGATGGTGACGCTCCCGCAGGGCCTCGAGATGGAGATCGCGCTCGAGAACACGCTCGACTCACGGACGACACGGGTGGGAGATCCCGTCCGGGCCAGGCTCGTGCAGCCGCTCGTCGCGGGAGAAAGGGTGGTGGTCCCTGAGGGTACTATGCTCTCCGGCAAGGTCACCGAGGTTACAGGCCCCCAGATGGCGGTGATGAAGGCGAAAATGAAGTTCATCTTCACCAGCATGAAGACCCGCTCCGGCACGGTTCCGATCGAGGCCTCGGCGCACCTCGACCTGTCCGCGATGGCCATGAAGGGGGGGAAGGCGGCGGGGACCATGGTGGCGAAAGATGTAGCCAAGAGGGCCATTCCCGTCCTCGGAACGGTCTATCTTATCCAGGATGTCGCCAACGCCGCCAAATTCGTCACCGAAGAAAAGGAGATTACGATCCCGGCGGGGACGAGGATGAAGGTTATGCTCGACAAGGATGTTCAATTCCCGGTCGGGCACGCAGCACGGTAATTCGAAAGGCAAAAGTAAAAAGGCGATACCACAACTAACCTGATCTATTCGTCAACCACTAATATTCTGCCTACCCGCCTTCAACGTTTTCGATCCACGGATTGCACGGATTACACTGATTGCAACCACAGCAAAAAGTTGAAAATATAAAGTTCAAAGTGTAACTGCCTCCTTTGGCTTTCAGCTTTAAACTTTAGGCTGTTTTCACATCCGTGACAATCAGTGTAATCCGTGGATGTAACCTTATTTTACTAGGATCCGCTCAATCCCTGCCTGCCGGCAGGCAGGCGCAGAATCCGCGGTTACCTATTGTTTGTTTATAAATAGGGTCTCCTGAAAAAGTCTAAAAATATATATAATATCATACAAGGCAAGTAGATATGATGTACAATGCTCTCCAGAATGATGGATAAAATGCACGGGAATTCGGGACAGGTGCCCGAAACCCGTGCAGTTATACA
>JAPLCX010000053.1 GCA_026392035.1 Candidatus Auribacterota bacterium
TCGATCTTTGGGACTGATTTCTTGGACAGCATTTTCTGAGACCTCAAAATGAACCAGGCGCAAAATCGTCCAAAACGCCGTTTTAGCCCTTATATTTGAGGGGGGTCCACCGAAAAGTCATTTATCTTGGACAGCAGTGATCCCAAATATTTTCAATTCTATTATTAGGGATGCCAAGCAAATAATTTTTTAAAAATTTCCAGTCACTTTGTATAGGATAGGTATTAAATTTATGAATAAATATCTGGCTAGGTTCACTTCTGATGTACATTTTAACTATTTCTTCAATAACCTGTGCTTCATCTACAATATTCTGTGAATGTTTCGAGCGGCCATAATTTTTAATTGATAAACATATCTTAGATTTGTCGGGTAAATTTATAATTAAATCATATCCCGGATTGTTTATTGCGGGGAAACTGACTATTTGATTAGGTGGGTTATGTAACGCAGCAGCTATGATAACCTCAAGCATTGCTCCTTTCCTATTATTTGCGTCATCGGTCTTTATCTTTTCAATTGTTTTAATGACCCATTTGAGATCAATGTTTTTTATTTTTTTGATACTGCATCCTAAGAGTATTATTTCAGTGGATGCTAAAAAATCGTTTCTTTTCCAAAGAATTTGAACAGGATTACTTCCATTTACCTTAAGCCATTCAAGAGTAAATGATAAAACTAACTCTTCAAGTGCTGTTTTAAGCATTAATTCGCAACTACTCGAAACTGCTCTTCCGGAAGTGTACATTTCTAGTCTTCCATTTATCCTCTGATTATTTCCCAATCCTATCTATAATTTCCCATTAAAATAAAATACATGTCATCGAGTTATGTCGATTATTACGATTTCCCCCTCGGTGAGGCCATAAAGGTCATAGACGAGGCGGTCGATCTGGTGGTCGAGGCCAGCGCACTTGTTCCGTAGTAGGTTTTATCTTTGTCGGTCTTTGCTTTGGCGAACTGTTTCTTCGCCCATAGGATCGTCTCCAACAACCGCACCATTTTGATTTGATGTGCTTAGATTTTGGAACGCTTTAAAAATAGGAGAATTACCACTAATCCTCCAGTCATGCGATGCAAAAGGAATAGATATTTTGTATCCGAGATAATAGAAAAAAAGAAGTCTGTTTAGTCTTAACCCAAGTTTATATAAAGCAAAAGCTTCCATATGCAAATCTGCAAGTAATCGCGAACTTCGAAAACTCCCATTTGCAAATTGTTTGCTAAAACCATCCCTTATATACCATTGCCGAAGTAACCGTATTAGATCTATCCTATCTTTCTGTATGTGGATAAAGGAATGCGCTCCAACAATATTCCTTAATCTTCGCAAGAGTTCCAATTCCTTTATTACTTGGTTTTTTGCGTCTCGAGTAGAGGCTGCGAAATTAGGTCGTGCTGCTGGATTCAGTCTTTTATGAATCAGTCTATTAATGCCTCCCGTACCCAGGCTACAATCCTGATTCCTTTTATTAATATACATAGACTGCAGAATTTCTATTGACGTCGCAAAAGAAACCATCGTTAAAGGAAAGAAATTAACTCCTAACTTCAAGGCGACCATATAGTGTAAGAGAGAAAGCTCGAATAATTCTTTTTTCCACAAAGGATATGAGTTAAATGGTGTTCGTTCGCATTTATGTAAGAATTGGATAAGATTGGCGTTATCGAGGGGAAATACTCCTCTTGTCCCATTCCATCTTGTATCATGATCGTTAGAAGAAACGAAAAATCTTTCCCCGAAATAAACAGAAAGCCAATAAAACAGCCAAAGATCTTTAATTTTCGTGTCTTCCTGATATACGATCTTGATGGATGTAGCCGGTAATTTATTCTTTTGCAGCATACAAAGCTTAAAAGGAATGCCCTTCCAATCTAATGAAATACTTGACTGAGAGGATTCAATACGTGCATATCTGAAATGAATAATACTGGCAACAGAATTCTCACTAATCATAATGCGTCTTTCCAATATATCCTATCGAAAAAATATATTCGCTGGTGATCAACCATGCCCCTCGACTATAGCAATCTCCTTGTTGGTGAGGCCGTAGAGGTCATAGACAAGACGGTCGATCTGGTGGTCGAGGCCGGCGCACTTGTTCTCGTAGTAGGTTTTATCCTTATCGGTCTTCGCCTTTGCCAATTGCTTCTTTGCCTCCAGCAGCACCTCCACCAACCGCACCATCTGGTCGTGTCGCAATTTGTCGGCGGGGTCGGAAAGATTCAGCTTGGGAATGGGAAGCGCCTTTAATTGAGTAACTTTAATCTGGGGGAATGCTTGGTTTGATTCGTCGTAATAGGAGCGAATAAAAAAAGCGATGAGCTGACTTCCAAGAATACCGGCGAGGAAAGTCGCGCTCAAAGAGCCCGGGGTAGGTTTTGTGATGTAGACTTGTTGGTCGGCGACCGAATCTGTAGTCTCAACGGTTACAACAAGGCGGTCGGCGAGAATTTTCCGTGAGTATACACGCTCACCGCAAAAGAACTCCGGGTTGCGCGGTTCTGCCAGCCAAGGTCCATATTTGACATACTCAGTTGCATGAGGCGGGGTAAACCGATGGAGGTCGCACCCATAAACGAATGGCCGGTATTCGGGTTTCTTTTTTGGGCTATGGTATGGACGTTCCGCCAAATCGCGTTTGGTCTGTGGTCCTGAACCAAAGGCTGATCTTCCGTAGCCACCGAGTCTGTATGAGTGAACGCCGCGCGTGATCTCGGCAATTCTACCAAGTTCAATATTCTGTTGCTTAATCTGCTCTGCCAAGTCCGCGCTCTGAGGTGTGATTGCGGTAGATATAGGACGATGGCCGTCCAAATATTTCGCAGTTTCGTATGTTGAAATAGGTTCCAATGCTCCGTCCCTGATAGCCTTAACATCGAATGAGTCTCCCGATCTCTGTGCTTTCTCCAACGTATAGACAACCGTATCCACGGTAATGCCTGCGAAGACATCACTAGGGGGCACAGCGATACACAAATCATGCGCCCGTGAAAGAATGAAGGCTCTGGTTGTCGAAGAATAAGTATTGGTCAACCAAACATTGGGCACAATTTGTCCAATTCTTCCTCCAAACTTCGTAAGGGAAGAAGCTCTCTCCATGAAGAGCGAAAACATATCGAGTTGGTAGGAAGATGCCGTGTACTTCCTGTTGAAGTAAGCTTTATGCTCATCATTGATGTTTAGCGCCTTCCAGTCACGCCCGAAAACATACGGTGGATTACCCACAACAGCGTCGAACCCACCGCGCTTCATGACCTCGGGGAAGGCATCCTCGAAATTCATGGGATTCAGCTTGCGTTCTTCATCGCCGGGGAAGAGTTGCCCCTCCAGAATATCGGTGCCGATAAGGGAGTTGCCGCAGACGATGTTTTTATTGAGCGGCGGCAGGAGGGTTTCGTGGAATTCCATCTGATGTTCGTGGGCGCTGGCGGTGGTTTCGTCCTGGAGCAGCTTCAGATAGAGCGAGAGCTGGCAGACCTCGACGGCCTGGGCGTCAATGTCAACGCCGTATATGTTATTGAGTAGGATTTCGCGTTTCTTGCGGAGCGAGAGGTATCGTTTGCCGTCGTGCTCGATACAGTCTCCTTTCCGGGCCTTTTTGGGGTGAGCGTTATAATAATTGCCGTGGTATCTCAGCAGCAGATCATAGATGCCAAGCAGGAACGAGCCGCTGCCGCAGGAGATGTCGGCAAATTTCATCTCCGCGATCTTATCGGGCGACTTGCCGGCGATGAGCTTGCCGACGGTGTTCTCGACGATGTAGCGGACGATATATTCCGGCGTGTAGTAGACGCCGCCCGCTTTGCGGACTTCTGGTTTGTCCTCGACACGCACCCGTTTGTCGGTGGCGACGATGACCTTGCCGAGGAATCGCTCATAAATTGATCCAAGTATATGAATAGGGATGGCGTTGAAGTCGTAGGGCGAGTTGGTATGCGAAAGGCTATTGCAGACGCCGGCGAAGGCGTCAGCGTCCACATGAAAGTTTGGCGCGTCGAGGATGGCATGCTGCTTGAAAACAATGCCGTTGTAGATGCCGTCGAGCCGGCGCGAGGCGGTGATGAAATGCTCCCACGCCCCGCTTTTCTCGCAGAACTTTTCCATGTGGCGGTGCGGTTCGATGCCCTTGTCTTCGAGGAAGCGCAGGAAGACAAGGCGGTCGAGGGTGCGCTGAGTGATCTCGGTCAGCGTCTCGCTGTCGAGGCGCGGATTCCTGTCCTTAAAGGCATGCGCCAGCGCGGTGCGGTGTTCGTCAAGTTCCTTGAGGAAGGATTCATCAATGCTCTGGGAACCGCCGGGGAACAGGCTGCGTTTAGCGGCTTTCCCACGGGGCTCGCGAAGTTCGGCGGCTCGCTTCTCCAACGATCCGGCGGCGACGGCCTCCCGGGAAAAGAGCCAGTAAATCCTGGCAAACTCGTCCCGGTTCGAATACTGTGAATAATGATACTTCGCCACGGCTCGGTCCAGCGCAGTCGAAATGTCGGGCTTGCAGCGGCAGTCGAGAATATGGAACTGCTCAAAATCGGTGAGTACCGCCAGGGGTGTTTTGCTGTTCCAGCCGTAGCGTATAACCTGGAAATGATTCTCTTTTGTCCCGATCTGGACCGCGGGCTTCTTTGCTTCCACGAAGAAACGCGCGTCGCGGAAATCGGGAGCGAGGAAGAAAGCGTAGTCGGCGCGGCGCTGTCCCCCGGCGCTCAATCCGCGCTCGACTTTGACTTCCTGCTCGTAGGGATTGGTTTGAACGTCGTGGTTCACGTCCCAGCCGAGCGCGATCCAGAACTTGTCGATGAAGTCCTTCCGTGCCTCCGCTTCCTGGTAGTCCGGGGAGAGATAGCGCGCCTCATTTGCCTTGAACGTGGCAACAAGATCCTTGACCTTACCAAAAGCGATATCGAAAGGGGTATAAGTCATTGAATAAAAACCAACCTGATAATAGCAAAGGTAGACGTACAGTTCCTCACGATCCCTTTCTTAATCCAGCCAACATCAGGAAACGCGCATTATTCCGACCAAGTGAATCTGGTTCTCAGCTTATTCAGTGCTGAATTCTGTGGAACAAGTTTATCATATTGTAGCCTCCCGATTACGATACCTGCATGAACACCTGTCTTCTCCGCGATTCCTTGAATAGCTTGAGGATTAGAAAAAACCGATTTTCTGAGCTCATCATAGGCCTTCGGAGGAATTAATTGATTGGCGGCAAAGCGGTCGGCTTCTTGTTCCTGTTCTTTAAGTTCAGGGTTTAAATTTCCTGCTTCAATAAATATCATTCGTTTATCATGCAGGAGGATATGAGCCAATTCATGAAAAAAACTGAACCAGAAGATATCCGCCCAGCTTCCCCGAATGCTCATCAGAAGCACCACCTTCCCTGACGAAATCCAGAATGTCGCGCCATTAGCATACGTCTTCGAGAGATGCGGCAGCATTACCAATGCCACGCCGCACTCGGCAAGGAACTGTTTGAGCTCGGGTTCAAATTCATGCGGCGGCTTCAAGGAAAGCCCACGTATGACCGCGATCTTTGACTTCAGAGCTTCTTTCGCATAAGGTTTTGTTGCTATTTCGCGCCCTCGTATCTCCCCGCATTTGAGCCATGCGGCGAGCGCATAAGGCGATGCTTGCTTTTTCTGAGAAAAGCGAAAAGCAGGACTGTACGCTTTTACGTCTGGCATATTTTTGAGAGAGGAAACGCCGAAGAAACGTTGCAGTTCGCGAACCTTTCCAATCTTGTCCTTTGCCATTTTGACAAGCTTCATTCTAGCGAGATCGGCGTATGGAATTTGAGCCAGTAATGGTAAGTCCTGTTTTAATTGTTTCTCTTCATCTTGTCGCGCCATAACTAGTTGATATTGCGCCTCTAGTCCTGTCCAGATATGCGCAGGCACATCCAAAGCGCGCTCTAGCTGAAGCGCCGTATCCGGCGTAATGGCCTTCTCTCCCTTTATGATCTCGTTAATCGCCTGCGCCGGTCGCCCCATCCGTCGCCCGATCTCCGCCTGGCTGATTCTCTTAGCCTCTAACACCTCGGCCAGATACTCGCCCGGCGGTATTGCCAGATCAGAATGAATCATTCTTTCAGTCGTCATAGTGCTTGCTCACCTCCTCCACGCGTACAACCTCAAGATGCTCCCCGTGCACAGTGAAAATCAGGCGATAGAAACCCGTGAGTGAAATTGCATATTGCCCTTCTCTATCACCCTTCAACGGATGGCATTTTAATGCCGGCAGCTTGCGTAGTTCCTGTAAATCTGCTGCTGCCTGAACAACATTAATTCTTTCCACATACTTACGGCCCGCCGCGTCACCCCAGGCCCGGATGGCGTGCTTATGTTTCACATAACATTTCTCCAGCTTCCTGTTCCTGAACGTTACCTGCACGCTTTGTCTCCGCCACGATTAGACAATATTCACCTTAAGGGTGAATAACAATAACATACCCCACCCATGGAAAATTGTCAAGATATTATTCGCCCCTGGGGTGAAGACAATTTATTACCCAGGCCGATTAATACCCGCGGGTCGGATGAATCCCTGCCCGCCGGCAGGCGACCCCTGCAAATCCGCCATTTAGGGTTATTCCCCCGATTTGACATCATCTCCAGGACAGAGTACATTGGTAGTGTGAACACTCGTGTAGGAGGGTGGTGTATATACATATTGTGGCTTTCCTGTTCGGGCTCTCTCATTCCTGCCGGTGCGGCCACAATTCTCCAGGAAGGCGAAATCCTCTTTTTTATCGAGTCCCCGGGGCCAATCCCCTCTGATATCCAGGTGTGGACGAGCTTCTGGATGGGGGATCGTGAGGTGGTTATCGTCAGCGCGGCGCCTGCGCGGGAAGAGGCAATTTCCGGTCTTGGCGAGCGGTATGGGAGGATTGAAACGCCGGGATCCGGGCAGAAGCTTTTTATCGTCTCGTCCCGCCGGGGAATAGATTCTTCTCTCCTCGACCGATGCTCAACTGTTTTGCTCTGTGATGCGCGTGTCGCACTGATCATGGCCGATCAGGGAAGCGCTGATTTCCTTATCGGCGAGGGGATGGAGATCAGGGCCATAAGGCCGACGGTCAGATTCAAAGGCGTCACGCCCCCCCTGTCGCCGCGCCAGACCTCTGCTGCACAGGACCCTATCATCCAGCAGATAATAGATTTGGTGAATCAATCGGGCGTTTACAACTGGATAGGCAACCTCAGCGGGGAGAACAGCGTCACTATCGGAGGTTTGCCATACACAATTCTCACGCGGCATTCACGCATGACCGCATCGATAGAAAAGGCAACACAATACAGCTATGAATATTTTCAGGGGCAGGGTCTGAACGTGACCTATCAAGACTTTGCGGGGAGCGGCTATACATGCCGTAATGTCGTGGCGGTACAAACTGGGGCTGTCAATTCAGGGAATATCTACATTGTATGCGCACACGTCGATGATACTATCAACGGTGTCCTCTATCCCACTATTGCCCCTGGTGCTGATGACAATGCGAGCGGGTCGACAGCCGTCCTCATCGCGGCGTCCATCCTCAGTCGTTATGCCTTTGAGAATACGATACGTTATGTCCTTTTCACAGGAGAGGAACAGGGGCTGGAGGGGAGCTACGCTTATGTGCAGCAGTGCGCCGCGGCGGGAGACAACATTCTGGGAGCGCTCAACTTTGACATGATATCGTATGATGCTGATTTGGACGGCCGGGCCGAGATATATTGCGGCACACGTCCGGAGTCAGGGGCGCTCGGAGACCTTCTCTTAAACACAATTAACACGTACTCTCTTGCCCTTTCGCCGGTCAAGTTCACTTCAGGTTCCTCGGGTTGGAGCGACCATTCAAGCTTCTGGGACGCGGGATATCCTGCAATCCTTGGCATCGAGGATAATGGTAGTGATTTCAATCCGGATTATCACTCATTGAATGACAAGAGAGTTCATTGCAACCTCCCCTACGCGACCAATTACGTAAAGGCGGCAGTGGGGACGATGGCGAGACTGGCAGTGCCGATTCCATCGATAACACCGATGCCAACGACGACGCCGGAACCAACGCCGGGCCCGACCCCGCCGCCCTCGCTGGTATTTGAAGCAAAGCCCGAGTCTCTCACTCCCGGCGAGCGCTTCACGTTAGGGCTCACCGTCCAGGGCAACATCCTGAGGCCATTCGATTTTTATATTGCGGCGGATACGCCGTACGGCGTGTATACGGTATCTTTAAACGGGAGTCACACGCATGGAGTAACGCCTCTTTACCGTGGCACGCCCGCCCTTCAGGGGCCGAAATCGGCGACCATTTATAATAACGTCACCCTCCCCGCATTGCGTTCCGGTACCTACACTTTTTATTCCGCCGCCGTTGATGCGGGCAAGGTACCGCCTGTCTCCTCCCTCTCTGAGCTTACCACCTCAACTCCTTACGTTATTGCCTTCGGCCGGGCGCCAATCATTCTCCACTGAGCACGCGCCACCACCCCAGTTCTAGGAAATGCTTGGTCTGCATGGTGGATGTGATACAATGACGTTGCCCATCTCTATTCCTTAAATCAATTCGAGAGAAACGCATGGCAATCACCAGAAAAGACGTGGAATATATTGCGCGGCTGGCCAGACTGAAGTTCTCCGAAGAGGAGAAGGAGAAGTTCGCTTCACAGCTGGCGAAGATTGTGGAGTATGTCGAGAAGCTGAATGAGCTGAAAACTGAAGGGGTGGACCCCACCGCTCACGTGTTGCCCGTTAAGAACGTGACGCGGCCGGACGAGGTACGACCGTCCCTGAAGAGGGAGGCAATCCTCAAACTGGCGCCCCGATCGGGAGAAGGCTTCGTCAAGGTGCCGCAGATTATCGAGTAAATGGTTGAGAGTTGAGGGACTTCTTGGCAGAGGCCCATAGTATGGATCTCATTGAACTGACGGTGTGTGAAGCCGCGGCGGCAATTAAAAAGAAAGAACTGAGTTCCCGAGAGCTCGTCGCCGCTTGTCTGGAGCGGACGAAGCGGGTTGAGGGCTCGATCCACGCATTCGTGGAGGTCTATGAGGAGAAGGCCCTCGCCGAGGCGGAGGCTTCAGATGCGCGCATCGCGAGAGGCGACCATCCGGGCGCGCTGGAGGGGGTTCCGCTCGGGATCAAGGACAATCTCTGCGTCGAAGGCCGCCCGACGACCTGTTCATCGAGGATCCTCAAGGGGTTCGTATCTCCCTACAGCGCTACCGTGATCGAGCGCCTGCGCGCTGCCGGCGCGGTGTTCCTCGGCCGGACGAACATGGACGAGTTCGCCATGGGCTCGTCGACGGAGACATCATGCTACGGCATCACGCGGAATCCATGGGACACCGAGAGAGTCCCCGGGGGGTCGAGCGGCGGATCGGCTGCCGCGGTCGCGGCGAGGGAGGTGCCCGCCGCGCTCGGTTCCGACACGGGGGGATCGATCCGGCAGCCGGCATCGCTGTGCGGTGTCGCGGGGCTCAAACCAACCTATGGATGCGTGTCGAGGTACGGACTGGTGGCGTTTGCATCCTCTCTCGACCAGATCGGGCCGATTGCGAGGAGCGTGTGCGATAGTGCCCTCCTCCTCGAAGTGATCGGGGGCCACGACCCGCGCGACTCGACCTCGGTCAACCGGGCGCTGAAAGGCATGGTGGGCGGCATAGAAGGGGGGATGTCCGGAATCCGTGTGGGCATCCCGAAGGAATATTTTGTCGAGGGGATTGACCGGGAGGTGAAATCGGCGGTTGAGAAAGCAGTCGCACAGATGCAGGCAGGCGGAGCGGAAATTGTTGACGTGAGCCTGCCGCACACGGAATACGCGGTGGCGACCTACTACATCATTGCCACGGCGGAAGCGAGCTCGAACCTGGCGCGCTATGACGGCGTGCAGTACGGGTACCGGGCGCCAAAGCCGGCGGACCTCCTCGATATGTACGAGCGCACGAGGTCAGAGGGATTTGGCGATGAGGTGAAGCGGAGAATCATGCTGGGAACCTACGTGCTCAGTTCCGGCTACTATGAGGCCTACTACCTCAAGGCGCAAAAGGTGCGGACGCTTTTGAAAAGCGATTTTGACAAGGCATTCGCCGCGTGCGATCTGCTCGCCACCCCGGTATCCCCGACGGCGGCGTTCAAGGTGGGGGAGAAGCTCGCCGATCCGCTCCAGATGTACCTCTCGGACATTTTCACCATATCCATTAACCTCGCGGGTGTCCCGGCGATATCAATCCCCTGCGGCTTCACCTCCACGGGGCTCCCCGTCGGCCTTCAGCTCATCGGCCGCCATTTTGACGAGGGGACGCTCCTGCGGGTCGCCCACGCGTACGAGAGCGCCACTGACTGGCACAGGAAGCGCCCGCCGCTGTAGTACTGTAAAGTTTCACCACGGAGTCAGAGTATAGATTATTGGGGATAACCACTGAGGGCACTGAATACACTGAAACAGAAAGGGAAGTTTTTCAGTGAATTACTAATGGGAACACTTGATTGTTTACTATCGACCAGAATTGTCATTGCGAGTCCCGCTGAGCGGGACGAAGCAATCTCTTGCTCTGCAAGGAGTTGAGATTGCCGTCCCGGCTCGCCGGGACTCCTCGCAATGACAATGTAACCTATTTTGTACTCTTAGTAATAAGTGTCTTCAGTGGTTAAGAAGTGAAACAGGAGTTTTATCTGTGTTCATCCGTGTTTATCCGTGTTCATCTGTGGCTCACATAGAGCATTGACTATGGCTGACTACGAAGCGGTGATCGGGCTCGAGGTTCATGTCCAGATGAAGACGCGCTCGAAGGTCTTCTGCGGATGCCCCACGACGTTCGGGGCCGAACCGAACACGTCGGTCTGCCCGGTGTGTATGGGGCTGCCCGGCGCGCTGCCGGTCCTCAATGAGACCGCCCTCCGCTACGCGGTGCTCACCGGCCTGATGCTCGGCGGCCGCATCGCGACGTTCAGCAAGTTTGACAGGAAGAACTATTTTTACCCGGATCTGCCGAAGAACTACCAGATATCACAGTACGATTTGCCGCTCTGCGTCGGCGGGGGGCTCGAGGTGGATCTCGGCGGGAGGCGAAAGACGATTGGCATCACGCGCGTACACCTCGAAGAAGACGCGGGCAAGCTCGTCCACTCGGAGGTCGCGGGTGGCGAATCGGGGGTTGACTTCAACCGGACCGGCATCCCGCTGCTCGAGATCGTGAGCGAGCCCGACATCGCCGGGCCGGAGGAGGCGTTCGCCTACCTCAAGGCGCTCAAGCGCGTGCTCCAGTACCTCGGCGTCTCCGACTGCGATATGGAAAAGGGGAGCCTCCGGTGCGACGCGAACGTCTCAATCCGTCCGCCGGGGGCGAAAACGCTCGGCGTGAAGACGGAGGTGAAAAATATGAATTCCTTCCGCGCCGTGCAGAAGGCGCTCGCCTACGAGATCGAGCGTCAGGAGCGGGCTCTCGGCGATGGGGAGCGCATCGTGCAGGAGACACGGTTGTGGGAGGCGGACAGCGAGATGACGCACCCCATGCGCAGCAAGGAAGAGGCGCGCGACTATCGCTATTTCCCCGAGCCCGACCTGGTGCCGGTGGTGGTCGATGGTGCCTGGGTGGAAGAACTTAAAAACAGCCTGCCGGAATCCCCCCTGAAACGGCGCGATCGCTGTATCGCTGAATTTGGCATTCCCGAGTATGACGCCGAGGTGCTCACCGCGGAGAGGGAACTGGCGGACTACTTCGAGGCGTGCGTGAAGGCGGGCGCGGACGCGAAAGCGGCGAGCAACCTCATCATGGGAGAGATGTTGAGGATGGTGAAGGAGCGCGATCTGCCGCTCAGGGAATGCGGGGTGAGGCCGGAGGGGATCGTCGAGATCCTCAGGCTTGTCGATGCGGGGACCATCAGCGCCACAACCGGCAAGGAGGTCTTCGCAGAAATGTTCCGCACGGGCAGGGGAGCGGGGGAGATCGTCGCCTCCCGGGGCCTCACGCAGATCAGTGACGAGGGAGAGCTCGCGCGGATCGCCGGGGAGGTCATCACGGCGAATCCAAAGTCAGTGGAGGACTACAGGGGCGGGAAAAAGCAGGCGATCGGTTTCCTCGTGGGGCAGGTCATGAAGGCGACCGGGGGGAAGGCGAATCCCCAGGTGGTGAACCGGGTATTGCGGGAAAAACTGGGCTAGGAATCGGTTTTGGTGCATAATATCTTTACACTTTAAACCTTCTACTTTAGGCTGTGGTTACCGTGCGCTTATTCAGCAAGCATATCAAGGTAAAAAAGAGAGATATCCCCGCGGGGTTGTGGATGAAGTGTAAAAGCTGCGGGGAGCTGGTCACCCGGGGCGAAGTGGTGTCAAACCTTGAGACGTGCCCGAAGTGCGGCTACCTGTACCCGCTGCCGGCCTGGCAGAGGATCCGGACGCTCTTCGGCGAGGGGGAGTTCTTCGAGATTGATGCGGCGATGCGGCCCAGGGACCCGCTCAAGTTTGTCGATACGGTCCCGTATCCCAAGAGGCAGGTGATCGCGGAGAAGAAGGCGGGGATCCCCGAGGCGGTGGTGACGGGGATAGGATCGCTCGGCGGCTTCGCGGTGGCGCTCGCGGCGATGGATTTTACCTACATGGGGGGCAGCATGGGGTCGGTGGTCGGCGAGAAGATCACCAGGCTCATTGAACTGGCGCTCGAGAAGCGCATCCCGTTGATCATCATCTCTGCATCGGGTGGAGCCAGGATGCAGGAGGGGGCGCTCAGCCTCATGCAGCTGGCCAAGACGAGCGCGGCCCTCGCCCGATTCGACGCCGGGCACCTGCTCTACATCTCGGTGATGACAAACCCCACCACCGGCGGCACCACGGCATCGTTCGCGTCGCTCGGCGATATCACTATTGCGGAACCAGGCGCCCTCATCGGGTTCGCCGGCCCACGGGTGATCAAGCAGACGATACAGCAGGATCTCCCCCGGGGATTTCAGACGTCGGAATTCCTCTTCACGCACGGCATGATTGAACTCATCGCGGGGCGACGGGAACTCAAGGGCACGCTCATGAGAATCCTGAGTCTGTTCAATGCGCCGAAGTTCACGAGCGGAATGGTTCCGCCGCCGGGCCCGCGGAGAGGGGATTCGCATGCGGTCACCAATCCCTCATCACCAGATGCCGCACCGTGACGATGGTATCCCCGGAACGCTGACCCCCTGCGAAGCGTACCTCTCGAGCCTCGAGCGCTTCGGCATGAGGCCCGGCCTCGAGCGCATCGAGGCCCTCCTCGAACGGTGCGGCGCTCCGCACCGCTCGCTCACCTGCATCCACGTCGCGGGGACGAACGGCAAGGGGTCTGTCTGCGCGCTGGTCGAGTCGGTGCTGCGCGCGGCCGGCTATCGGACGGGCCTGTATACCTCGCCGCATCTGGTCTCATACCGGGAGAGGATCCGGGTGTGCGGGAGGGAAGTGGGCGAAGCGCAGGTGGAGCGGATCGCGGCGGAGCTCATCCCGCATGCGGAGCGGCTCGCGGCATCCCCCTGCGGTTCGCCCACCTATTTTGAGTTCATGACGGCGCTCGCGTTCTGCGTGTTTGCGCAGGAGGCGGTGGACTACGCCATACTGGAGACCGGTCTCGGCGGCAGACTGGATGCGACCAACGTTGTCTCCGCCCCTGTCGTCGCCATCACCTCTGTCGGGCTGGAGCACCAGGCGCAGTTAGGGCGCACGCTCTCGGCAATCGCGGCGGAGAAAGCGGCTATCATTACGCGGGGGGCATTTGTGGTGTGCGGCGAGATGCGGCGGACCGCGCGGGAGGTGGTCGTGCGGCGCTGCCGGGAAAAAGGGGCTACCCTCGTGAAAATTGGAGATGATATACTGTACTCATTGATCCGACAATCTCCCGAGGGGAGCGTCCTCCGCATGAGTGTGCCATGCGGTGCGTACGACGATATATTCCTGCCGCTCGCGGGACACTACCAGCTGTCGAACTGCGCGGTGGCCATCGGAGTCGTTGAAGGTCTGAAGAGGCGGGGGGCGGTACTATCCCAAGAATCTGTGCGCGAGGGGATTGCCGCGGTGCGGTGGCCGGGGAGGCTCGAGGCACTCTGCCGCGAGCCGTTGTTCATCGTGGACTGCGCGCACAATCCGGCCGCGGCGAGAGCGGTCGCGGCCGCCGTGAGGGAAATTTTCGCCGGGCGGCGATGGTGCCTGGTGCTCGGTATCCTGAGGGATAAGAACATCCCGAAGATATGCGAGGCCCTCGCCCCGCTCGCGACGGCGGTGGTCGCGACGAGGGTGCCGAGCGCAAGGTCGGCGGAGCCGGCGGAGGTCGCGCGGGCATGTCGCGCGCGGACACGGGCGGTGGTGCGTTCGGCGGGAGATCTTCGCGAGGCGCTCTCTCTCGCGCAGAGAATAGTTTCCCAAAATACGGCAGACGGTATTTTTCTCACCGGTTCAACCTACCTTGTGGGCGAAGCGATGAGTATTAATACAGTCGAAAGCTTAAAGTGTAAAGCCTGAAGAACAATGTTTCTCATCAATGGTAATCAGCAGTAATCCGCTCGATCCACGGTTATACCATTGAATTAAAGGTCTCGCGTGACTGAGAAAGAAGATTCACTCACGATAGTCGGCGGAAGGCTCATCGCTGATCCGGGAATCATTGAGAACGGAATGGTCATCCTCCGTGAGGGGCGGATCGCTCATGTCGGGCCACGGGAGGCAGTGCCCGCGCCGGAGGGAAAGCTGATCGATGCCCGGGGCAACTATGTGAGCCCGGGCTTCATTGATCTCCATGTGCATGGTGCTGCGGGCGGAAACTTCCTTGAGGGCGGACGGGAGAGGGTTACGCGGATCGCGGCGGCGCATGCCCGTTACGGCACCACCGGCCTCCTCGCGACGCTCGGCACGGCGCCGCTGGAATCCATCGGGAAAGGGATCACGTGTCTCCGGGAGTTGATCGCCGCCGGCGGGGGAGAGAACATCCTGGGGATCAACCTCGAGGGTCCATACCTCAACCCCGTGAGGCGCGGCGCGCATCCGGTGAACCATCTGAGGAGGCCCAACAGGGACGAGTTGAGCGCCCTGTTGGATCTCGCGGGCGGTTGCGTTAAAATTGTGACGCTGGCCCCCGAGCTTGAGGGCTGCAGGGAGCTCATCGAACTCCTTAAAGAAAGGGCGATCGTGCCGGCTGTCGGGCATTCGAACGCCAGTCTGGAGGGCGCGGACGATGCGTTCGCGGCGGGGGTGTGCTACGCGACCCATCTTTTCAACGGGATGAGCGGGTTGCATCACAGGGATCCAGGCCTCGCGGCAGCCGTGCTGGTGGACGAGCGTGTCACCGCCGAGCTGATCGTGGATGGGATCCATGTCCACCCGCTCATGGTGAAGATGGCGCTGATGCTCAAGGGGACACGGGGGATCGTGCTCGTCACGGACTGTATGAACGCGCTCGATATGGACGCGGGCGAGTTCGTGATCGGCGAGCGGAGGTCGTCGTTGCGCGATGGGGCTCCCCACCTGGACGATGGGACGCTCTGCGGCAGCATTCTCACCATGAACAGAGCCATCATGAATATGCGGAGGTACACCGGCGCCCCCCTCGATGAAATCGTCAAGCTCGCCACGATCAATCCCGCCCGTGTTCTCGGGCTCGATGGGCAGAAGGGGAGGCTCGCGCGAGGAAACGATGCGGACGTGGTGATTTTTGACGACGATCTGGCAGTTAAGACGACTGTTATCAATGGCGCGATCGCATATAACACACTGGAACTGGTTGATTGTTGAGAGTTGAGTGTTGAGAGTTGGATGGTTTTACGTAGATGGTCCCTCAACCCTCAACCAATAACCTGATACGAGGTTGCCATGTGCGGTATCGTGGGATATGTCGGAGAACGAGATGCTCAGGAGGTAATCCTCAAGGGTCTGTATCGGCTTGAGTACAGGGGCTACGACTCGGCCGGTATCGCGGTCATCGATGGCGGCAGGGTCAGGGTCTGTAAGAAGGAGGGCAGGCTCGATGGCCTGGCCGAGCTGTTGAAGCGCAGTCCCCTCGGGGGGCATGTAGGGATCGGCCACACGCGCTGGGCCACACACGGGGGGCCCGATACGCCCAACTCCCATCCCCACGCCGATTGCACAGGCAGGCTTGCCCTGGTCCACAATGGCATCATTGAGAACTATACCGGGCTGAGGACGATGCTGCGGGGCGAGGGCCACACGTTCACCTCGGAGACAGACAGCGAGGTTCTGGTGCACCTTGTGGAGAAGTATTACAGGGGCGATCTCCTCGACGCTGTACGGAGGGCCGTTTCAGAGGCGGAGGGAGCCTATGCGATCGCGGTGATAGCGGAGGCGAACCGCGATGAGATCGTGGTGGCGCGCAAGGCGAGCCCGCTGGTGGTAGGGATCGGCGACGGGGAACATTTCATCGCGTCTGATGTTCCGGCGATCCTCGAGTATACGAAGCGGGTCATTTACCTCGAGGACGATGAGGTCGCGCGGGTGACGAGGGGGAGTGTGGATATCTACGACCTCGGCATGAAAAAAATCACCCGTGCCCCCCTCACGATCAAGTGGACGCTGGAGCAGGCGGAAAAGGGCGGTTTTGAGACATTCATGCTCAAGGAGATTTACGAGCAGCCGACCGCGTTGAGAAACGTGCTCCTCGGGCGGATTTGTCCGGACAGGACGGGCGTGACGCTGGAGATGGTGAATATAGGCGAGGAGACCATCCGATCGCTCCACAAGGTGTTTATCATTTCCTGCGGCACGGCGTGCTATGCCGGCATGGGTGGGCGCTATTTCCTCGAGCACCACACCGATCTCGCGGTGGAGGTTGACTATTCGAGCGAATTCCGCTATCGGAGCCCCAAGCTCAACCGGAATACGCTGGTGATGACGGTGAGCCAGTCGGGAGAGACGGCGGACACCCTCGCGAGCCTCCGCATGGCCAAGGAGGAGGGGTGCACGATCATCTCGGTCGTGAACGTGGTCGGCAGCAGCATTGACCGGGAGAGCGATGGGGTGATCTACACGCAGGCAGGGCCTGAGATAGGTGTTGCCTCCACCAAGGCGTATACGGCTCAGCTCGCCGCAATGGTGCTCTTCACTATCTATGTCGGGAGGCTGAGGGGCCAGATCAGTGCGGAGGAGGCGCGCCGGCTCATCACGGAGCTCGAAGCGCTCCCGGGGAAAGTCGAGCGCGCCCTCGGGACAGAATCCCAGATTAAAGCGCTCGCCCCGAAATATGCGGGAGCCCGGAGCGCGTTTTATCTCGGGCGCGGGTTCAACTATCCGAACGCCCTTGAGGGGGCGCTCAAGCTCAAGGAGATATCCTATCTGCACGCCGAGGGATATCCCGCGGGCGAGATGAAGCACGGACCCATTGCGCTGATTGACCGGGAGTTCCCCGTCGTCTGCCTGTGCACCAGGGGCGACAAGTATGATAAAATGATCTCAAATATGAAGGAGGTAGAGGCACGGGGCGGGAGGATTATCGCGATCGCGACGGAAGGGGATAAGGATATTAAGGAAATAGCCGAGGATGTGATCTACGTGCCCGAAACGCTGGAAGAGCTCTCCCCGATTATTAACGTGGTGCCCCTGCAACTATTCGCCTATCATGTTGCTCGCCTGCGCGGCTGTGATATCGACAAGCCCAGGAACCTCGCAAAGAGCGTGACCGTCGAATAGATTCCCGCCGCGGGGGAGCACCCAGGTGATCGGGCCATAAAAAACTCGAAACACGAAACTCTAAAGTAAGCTAAAACAACTTTTTTAGCACCTGATTTCTCTGATTAACCCCGCCGGGCGGGGTCAATCAGGTGCTCACCTCAAACTTTATTGAAATTCTTAAACATAAATCCGAAACAAACACAAAACTCAAATTCTCAAAACCAGGACGGCGCCATTTAATAAAGTTTGATTTTGTATTTTGGATTTGTATAGAGTTTCGTGTTTAGGATTTAGGGTTTTTCCTTATGAAGATGCGCATACGAACCAAGATGCTGCTCAGTTTCATGGCGATGGTTGCCCTCATTGTCGCGCTGATCGTCTTCGCGCTCGTTTCAATTCATATCATGAGCGAGAGCAACCGGCAGCTCGTCTGCGTGCAGGAGAAGGAGAGCCTTGTCGCCGATCTGCAGGCGACGATAGACAGGGCAGTGACCGCGCTGGGGGATTATCTGGTCTCCGGGAAGAGAGCCCGCCGTTCCACCTTTATTCAGCTCGTGGGCTTCTACAGGAGACAGGTTGAAGCGCTCGAACTCTTTTGTAAGAGCCCCCGCGGAGACGGAGGGACTGGCCTGGAGGCGAAGAAGATCAGCGAGCTCAAGGCCGAGCTGAAGACGATTGACGTGAGCTCCAGAGAAATTCTGGCGCTTGCGGATAAGATCGAAGGGGCACAGGGCCATAAGCTCATCCAGAATGTGGTCTCGACGGTGAAGGGCGCCATGGATAAGAAGGGCGCGCGCGCTGAAAAGGGGACCCCGGGGGGCGAATTGAATGCCCTCGAGGATCTCCTCGGGGTGAGCACGCGCGACGCGCAGGAGCGGCTCAAAGAGCTTGAGCTGTTGAGTGCGACAATATCCGAATCGGAATCTCGCCTGAGGGAGCTCTCGTTGCAGTTGATGAGGGCCAAGGAGCACGCGCTCGAGAAGATCGGCGAGATACGGGAGATCGCTCAGCGAGAGGGGATGATGGCCGTTGAAATGGCGGCCCTGGCCGACCGCCAGGCGGGAAAGTTCATGCGGGTGGGGGCGGTGATCATCCTCACCTGTGGTCTCGTCCTGGCGCTGTATCTCTCCAGCTCTTTTTCACGGCCCATCCTGGATCTGGATCGGGGGGCGAGGCTTATCGGCGAGGGCAATTTTGACCACCGACTGAAACTGGAAACAGGCAACGAACTGGAGGAGCTTGCCTCACGGTTCAACACCATGGCCTCCAGGCTCAAGGCCTCATACGGAGCCCTCGAGGAAAAGGTTCGTGACCGCACGCGGGAGTTGGAACAGTCCAATCAGCAGTTGAGGCGCCTTTTTGACGGTATCTCCGACGGCATTTCGATAATTGACAGGGAGTACCGCATCGTCAACGCCAACACGGGCATTGCGGCGATGGTGAAACGGGGAGAGGGCGAGCTCATCGGCGGCGCCTGCTACCGGTCATACAACGGGAGCGATTCCCCCTGCCCGGGCTGCCCCGCTGAAAGCACCTTCAGGGACGGGAGGGCCTCCGTCGGGCAGCTCCGCTGGTGTGCTCCGGGTCAGAAGGTCAAAGATATGCAGCTATACATATTCCCCCTCCAGGAGGAAGAGGGGAGGGTGGTGCAGGTGATCGAGTACGCGAAGGATATCAGCGAGAAGGTCGCCCTGGAGCAAAAGCTGTTCCAGTCGGCGAAGCTTGCGGGCATTGGAACGCTCGCCGCGGGTGTCGCTCACGAGATACGCAACCCCCTCGGCATCATGAAAACATCCGCGGATATGATCAAGCGGAGCTGCCAAGAGGGGGAGCAGAACTACGAGCTGGCCGGGTTCCTGATCGAGGAGGTTGACCGCCTCAACCGCGTGGTGACCCGCCTGCTCAACTTTGCGAAACCCTCCAAGCCGAATATCGAGCCGTGCGGAATCAACGATATCATGGACAGGGCGCTCGCACTGGTGGGCCCGCAGCATCGTCTCCAGGACATGGAGGTGGTCAGGGAATACACTCATGACCTCCCGGGGGTTCCGGGGGACCGTGAGCAGCTCTGCCAGGTCTTCCTCAACCTCATCATCAACGCCATCCAGGCAATGCCGAAGCACGGGCGCCTCACGCTCGCCACGGGGATGGACGAGGGGGAGGCGGTGTGGGCGGGTGTGACCGATACCGGCGAGGGGATTGATGCGCGTATAGTGGACAGCATTTTTGATCCCTTCTTCACCACCAAAGACGACGGTTCGGGGCTGGGGCTCGCGATCGCGTACAGGATTGTTGAGAGCCATGGTGGGCGGTTGGAGGTAAAGAGCAATCCGGGGAAGGGGACCACCTTCGCTGTCGTGCTCCCCGTGGCATAGGTGATATGCCGCGGATGTGCGCGGATGATTGCGAATTGATTGCAGATTACCAGTTTCACCACGGACCTGCCTGCCGGCAGGCAGGGGCGCGGAGAACACGGAGTTAGAGCATGGGTGAAGTGAAATGAAACGCTGTTTCAATATCAGTATCGATCCGCGGTGGATGAATAGAGGATGTTGAAGATGAAAAAACGAATACTGGTGGTTGACGATGAACGCAACATGCTCCGGCTCGCGGAGATGATGCTCGATAAGATCGGCTACGAATCGCTCCAGACGGACAACGCCGAAGAGGCACTGAGGATCCTCGGCCACAAACGTGTAGACCTGGTGATCACGGACCTGAAGATGCCCACGGGGATGAGCGGGATTGACCTCCTCGTGGAGATGAGGCGGAGGGAGCTGAAGATGCCCGTGGTGATCATGACCGCCTATGGGACTATCAAGAGCGCCGTGGAAGCGATGAAACAGGGCGCGAGCGATTATATCCTCAAACCCTTCGACATCGACGGCATCGAGGTGGTGATTTCCAGGGTCTTTGAGTTTGAGAAGGTGCGGAGGGAAAATGTGTACCTCAGGGAGGAGCTGAAACAGCAGCGCGAGGCCCAGCAGATCATCGGCCGGAGCACCAAGATGCAGGAGATCCACGCGCTCATTGACCGGCTCGCCCCCACGGATGCGTCGGTGCTCCTGTACGGGGAGACAGGCACCGGCAAAGAACTCCTTGCGCGCTCCATCCATGAGAAGAGCGTCCGCCGGGATAAGCTGTTTGTCGCCGTTAACTGCGCGGCGATCCCCACGACGCTCCTCGAGAGCGAACTATTCGGCCACGTGAGGGGAGCGTTCACGGGGGCTGAGGTCGAGCGGACGGGGAGGTTCGAGAAGGCCGACGGTGGCAGCATTTTCTTTGACGAGATAGGGGATATGGAACCGGTGCTCCAGGCCAAGATCCTCCGCGTACTGCAGGAGAAGGAGTTCGAGAAGGTGGGGAGCACCGAGACGATCAGCGTGAACGTGCGCGTGATTGCCGCGACGAACAAGGATTTGAAGAGGATGATCCAGGAAAAGACCTTCCGCGAGGATCTCTACTACCGATTGAACGTGGTATGGATAGTGGTCCCCCCGCTGCGGGAGAGGGCGGAGGACGTCCCGCCGCTGGCTGAGTATTTCACCAGGAAGTATTCGGGTGAGTGGGGGAAGGAAGTCGCGCCGCCCTCGGAGGACGCGCTGAGGGCCTTGGGCGGTTACGCCTGGCCGGGGAACGTGCGCGAGATGGAAAACGTGATCGAGCGGGCGGTGGCGCTCAACGCCACAGGCCGGATCGGCCTGGATGATCTGCCGCCGGAGATCGCCTACGGGGCGCCCGAGAGCCCCACGGGCGTTTCCGCTCCCCGGGCGGGATTGCGCGGCGATCTTGATGGGGCGGTTTCCTCGCTCGAGAGGGAGATGATCGGAAAGGCATTGAGGGAATCCGATGGCGTCAAGGCCCGCGCCGCGAAGCTCCTTGGGATCAGCGAGCGGAACCTCTGGTACAAGCTGAAGAAGTATGGAATTGTGTAGTGGGGGCTCCGGAGGCTATGGTAGACTCCCCCGCACAATAGCATAGGGATGAAAAAGAATTTATTGTGCGTGATGGCTGACTGCGTGCTGATGGGTAACGCCCCTCGCCTCATGGCGGAAGATGCCGCAGCTGTTCCTGCAAAAAATCCCGCTCGGCAATGGCGTTTCCAATCACGTACGGCGGAACCTTAGTCCTGATGAGCGTATCCCGGAAGTGCTTCGCGCGTGTCGCAGCCGCGGTCGTCGCAGGCGTTCTCTCGATCCCCTCGCTCGCCTTCGGGTACATTGGCCCGGGGGCTGGATTCGCCTTTCTGAGTTCGTTCATCTTTATCCTCGGGGGAATCTTCCTTGCGATCATTGTCCTGCTCACCTTCCCGGTGAGGCTCCTCGTGAGAAAGCTGCGTTCGAAAAAGGCGCTCTCCTCCGCGCGCGTCGGCCGGCTGATCATCGTCG
This sequence comes from Candidatus Auribacterota bacterium, assembly GCA_026392035.1. NCBI lineage: Bacteria > Pseudomonadati > Candidatus Auribacterota > Candidatus Auribacterota bacterium. The sequence goes on from JAPLCX010000053.1 coordinate 22,004, forward strand.
GCCTTGACGGCCTGGATCCCGAGCTCGCGGTCGCCTACATAGACGAGGGGAAACTGCCGAACCTCTCGCGACTGCGCCAGGAGGGTTCCTTCTCGCCCCTCCGGACGACGAATCCCCCCATATCGCCGGTCGCCTGGTCATCGTTCATGACGGGCGTCAACCCGGGGAAGCATAACATCTTTGATTTTCTCACCCGTGACACGAGAACATATCTTCCTTCCCTCTCCTCAGCAGCGATTACGGAAACAAACCGGGCGATCAGGCTGGGGAGGTACAGGCTCCCGCTCGGGAGGCCGAGGATCAAGATGCTGCGAAAGAGCGTCCCATTCTGGAAGATCCTCGGCGATCACGGTATCCCCGGCATCGTACTCAAGGTTCCGATTACCTTCCCGCCGGAGAAGTTCAAGGGGTTGCTCCTCTCGGGTCTGTGCGCCCCGGATATCAAGGGTTCTCAGGGGACCTTCGCGTTCTATACCAACCGGGCGCCGCGCGAAGCGACGTACACGGGGGGCTTTCTCGTGAGGCTCGACGGGAGCGGCCCGGTGTTCGACACGTTCATCTCCGGCCCGAGAGATCCGTTCAGGGCGGGCCGTGATCTTCAGATCCCCCTGAAGATCGCCATTGACAGGCAGAGGAAATCCGCGAAACTCGGGATAGGGAGCGCGGTTTGCAATCTCCGTGAGGGTGAATTGTCGGAGTGGATTTCTCTGAGATTCAGGGCGGGGCTTGCGACGAAGATCATGGGGATTGCCCAGTTTTTCTTGAAACGCGCGGCGCCCGTTCTTGAGCTCTACCTTTCCCCCATACACATTGACCCTGAAAAGCCGTCCCTCCCCCTCTCTCACCCTCTGATATACTCCGTGTATCTGAGCAAGATTGTAGGGCCCTATGCGACGCTTGGTTTGCCGCAGGACACATGGGCCCTCAATGAGAAGGTGCTCACCGACGATGCGTTCCTCCAGCAGGCGTACCGCATGCACGACGAGCTCGAAGGAATATTTTTCCATTCCATGGGGCAGTTGAATCGGGGCGTGCTCTGCTGCGTGTTTGACGCCACCGACGCCATCCAGCACGAATTCTGGCGCTACCGCGACATGAATCATCCTGCCCTTCCGAAGGGCGAACCCCCGCGCCCCTCCATCATAGAAGATCTCTATAAGAGGATGGATGAACTCGTCGGCCGCGTGATGGGGGAGTTGAATCACGGTGATGCGCTGATCGTTCTCTCCGACCATGGCTTCAAATCGTTCCGCCGGGGCGTCAATCTCAACACATGGCTCTTCAAGAACGGCTACCTCAGCCTGAAAGAAGGCGCCACGACGCACGGGGAATGGTTCGCCGGCGTTGACTGGCGGAAGACGAGGGCGTACGCCCTCGGCCTCGCGGGCATCTACCTGAATCTCAATGGGAGGGAGGCGCAGGGTATCGTTGACGCGCGCGACGCCGGCGCAGTAAAAAAGGAGCTCACCCAGGAGCTTACTGGTCTCAGGGACGAGGCGACGGGCAGCGCCGCGATCGCCGCCCTCTATGATACGCGGGAGATCTATCGCGGGCCGTACGTGGAGAATGCCCCCGACCTGATCGTGGGCTACTATCCCGGCTACAGGGCGTCATGGGAGTCGGTGACCGGTCAGGTCACCCCTGAGATCATTGCGGACAATGAGCGGGCGTGGAGCGCGGATCACTGCATTGACCACCGGTTCGTCCCCGGCGTGCTCTTCTGCAATCGGAAGATCAGATCACCCGAACCCCGCATACTGGATATCGCCCCCACGATCCTCGACCTCTTCGGGATAGCGCCCCCCGGATACATGGATGGGAAGGCTCTGGAGATAGAAGTGTGAAAATGGGGAATGCAATCATCAAAAGGGTGTTTATCCTCGGCGCCGTCGCGCTTGCCTGCCTGGTCCAACCCGGCTGCGGCCATCGGAAGGAGTGGCCGGGGCAGAAGAAGGTGATCGTCCTCGGGTTTGATGGCATGGACCCGAGGATCGTGCGGGAGATGTTCGCGAAGGGCAAACTCACGAACTTTAAAAGGCTGAGCGAGATGGGGGATTTCAAAAACCTCTGGTCGAGCATACCGCCCCAGAGCCCCGTGGCGTGGTCAAACTTTATCACCGGGAAGAACCCCGGGGGGCACGCGGTATTCGATTTCATCCACAGGGACCCCGCCACGTACCTTCCCTACCTCTCGACATCAGAGACGATTCCACCCAGGCGCACGCTGAAGCTCGGTGAGTATATCATGCCGATCTCCAGCGGCTCCGTGATATTGAAAAGAGAAGGCAGGGCGTTCTGGGAGTACCTGACTGAGGCGGGAATCCCCGCAATCGTGTTCAGGATTCCGTCGAATTTTCCGCCCGTCGAGTGCGGCGCGAAGAGCGTCTCGGGCATGGGAACTCCCGACCTGATGGGCACCTACGGCATTTACCAGTACTACACGACGAACGCCGGCGATATCCCAAAGGACCCATCAGGGGCGGAATTCACTCTGGTCCACATCGCTGATGGCGCCGTTCGCTCATCGATCGCCGGGCCGCGCAACACCTATAAGAAAGGATCGCCGAAGATTGAAATTGACTTCACCGCCTGGGTGGACCAGGAACACCGAGTGGCGCGGATAGACCTCCCCGGTCAGCGCGTCCTCCTCTCGCAGGGTGAGTGGAGCGACTGGATCGTCCTGAGTTTTCCGCGGATGCCGCTGGTCTCTCCCGTGAAGGGGATCTGCCGGATGTATCTGAAGGGGGTCTCTCCGCACTTCAGGCTCTACGTGACCCCCATCAATATAGACCCCACATGTCCCGCCCTGCCCATTGACACGCCCACGGGGTATGCCAGGGGGATCGCCGATGACGTCGGCTATTTCTACACGCAGGGGATGCCGGAAAACACCAAGACCCTGACCAATGGCACCTTCACCACGGACGAGTTCTACGCGCAGTTCCGGATGGTCCTCGATGAGAACCACAGGCTCTTTGACTGCCTGTTCTCGAAATTCAGGAAGGGTTTCTTTTTTTATTATTACTCGAGCACCGATCTCGGGACACACATCTTCTGGCATCTCCGGGACAAAAACCACCCCGTGTACGACGCCGCGGCGAGGGAGAGGCTCGGGGATGTCATCGAAAATACCTATGAGGAGATGGACCGGACAGTCGGCAAGGTCCTCGCGAGATTTGACGACCAGACGACGCTCATCGTGATGTCGGACCACGGGTTCTCACCATACTACAAGGCGTTCAGCCTCAACACCTGGCTGCTGAGGAACGGGTATCTTGTCCTGAGGGATAATGCGACGGCCGGGTCGCTTTTCAAGAATATCGACTGGGGGCGGACAAGGGCCTACGCCCTCGGCCTGAACTCGCTCTATATCAACCTCCGCGGGAGGGAAAAGTACGGCATCGTCGAGCCGGGTGATGAGGCATCAGCCCTCCGCAAGGAGCTCAAGGAGAAACTTGAGAAGGCGACTGACCCGGAGAACGGAAAAAGGGTGGTCCGGCGAGCGCACCTCGCCACGGAGGTGTATTCCGGGCCGCATGTCGGCAGGGCCCCTGATATCCTGGTGGGGTACGACTGGGGATATCGCACCTCATGGGAGAGCGCGCTCGGAGACGTCACGGCTGACCTCCTCACGGTCAGCAGGGAAAAGTGGAGCGGGGACCACTGCGGCGCCACGGAGATAGTTCCAGGGATCCTTTTCGCGAGCAAAAAAATCAAGCTGGCGCAACCACACCTGTATGACATTGCGCCGGCGATATTGGCTGAGTTCGGGATCTCGAAACCGGCGGACATGGTCGGGACGAGTATTTTTGAGGGTGCCCCGGAAGCGGGGCGACGCGGGGGATCGAGGGAGGAATTGCGGGCGCTGCCATATCAGTAATTCGAGAAGCAAGTAACGGGAACGTGGGACGCGCGCCACATGACGATAGGTGGAGGGTGATACAGTGGTAAAAATCAAGGTAGATGACGACCTGTACGGCAAGCTGGAAAAGTGCGCCGCGACGGCAGGCTATTCCGGCACGGAGGAGTTCATCACGCATGTGCTCGAAAAAGCCGTCGCCGGCATCGGCGCGGGCGATGACGCTGAGAAGGTGAAGGAGAAGCTGCGCGGCCTCGGGTATCTTTCATAGGCGAGAGATGCGGATGTTTTTTATGTTTTGATCATCTGGTGCAGAATTTAGTCATTCTATGAAATAGGTATGGAAGGTGCATTTGTCATCCCCGCGAAAGCCTGCCTATGCCGGAGCGGCTTCGCGCAGGCAGGCGGGGATCCAGCGATAAAGCTTTTTTGCTGGATTCCTGCCTGCGCAGGAATGACATAGTACATGAACTCAAACTGTTATGACTATGACATTTGATGCTCTGACGAAGGTATTCGATCTTGTCCTTTTCCCTTTCAGGCAAATGGCACCGGTATGGGGAGTGGCATTCCTGGCCCTGCTCACCGCGATTTTCATCCTCATGGTGTACAAGTGGGTATCAAACCAGAGGGCGATCGCGCGGCTCAAGAAGCAGGTCCAAGGGCATTTCCTGGGCATCTACCTGTTCAGGGATGACCCCGTCCAGGTGCTCAGGTCGCTGGGGAATGTCTGCGCGTGTTCCGTCCGGTACGTCGGTTGCTCGCTCATCCCGCTTGCGGTGGTGCTGGTGCCGATCGCGCTCGCCTGCGTCCAGATGCAGCTGAGATATGGATACGAAGCCCCGCGCACTGGAGAGAGTCTCATCGTATCATTAAAAACATCCAATGGTATGATGGCGGGGGGAGCGACGCTCACTGCATCGCCCGGACTGAGGGTGGAGACGCCCCCACTGCTGATCCCGGCGAGCGACGAGGTGGACTGGCGGGTCAGGGTCGAGGGGCATGGCGAGCAGCATCTTGAGTTCGGCATCGGAGGCCTCACCCTTGAGAAAGAGATCGTGATCGACAGCCGGGTGCGGGGGCGGTACCCCGTTACCGCACAGGAGTCGTTCATAAACAGTCTCATCAATCCGGGCGAGCAGCCGCTCCCCGCCGATTCTCCGGTGTATTCCGTGTCGGTGGGGTATCGGTCCGCCCGGGTAAATCTGTTCGGTATCAAGGTGCACTGGAGCATTGCCTATTTCCTGATGGCGGTCGTCTTTGGTATGCTTCTCAAACGTTTTATGGGAGTTGAATTTTAGTTGTTCACCACGGAGGACACAGAGCACGAGGCGACCGCGGCTTAAACGGTTTGAACTGCTTGAACGATTCAAACAGCTCACACGGTTCAAACCTCATGGTGTGAGGAGTAAAAATTGGATTACATCACCGAACTCGAAAGCAGAACAATTTACATTGTCAGGGAAGCCTACAGCAGGTTCCCCCGCATCGGGATGCTCTGGTCGATCGGGAAAGACTCCACGTCGCTGCTCTGGATGATACGGAAGGCGTTCTTTGGCGAGATACCGTTCCCGATCATTCATATAGACACGGGGTACAAGTTCAAGGAGATTTACGAGTTCCGTGACCGTTACGCGAAAGAGTGGGGTTTCACGCTGAAGGTCGCGAGGAACGAGAAGGCTCTCGGGGAGGGGATGGGGCCGAACAAGGGGTCCAAGCTCGACTGCTGCCACGCACTGAAGACGCGGGCGCTGAAGGATTTCATCGCGCGAGAAAAGCTCGACGCGATCCTCCTGGGCATCCGCAGGGACGAGCACGGGATACGCGCCAAGGAGCGCTACTTCTCCCCGCGGGACGAGCAGTTCCAGTGGAACTACCAGGACCAGCCCCCCGAGCTCTGGGACCAGTTCAAATCCAGCGCGGAGGGGCACCATCACCTGAGGGTCCACCCGATCCTGCACATGACCGAGCTCGACATCTGGCGCTACATCAAGCGCGAAAATATCCCCGTCGTGAGCCTCTACTTCGCGAAAAACGGCGCCCGGTACCGCTCCATCGGCTGCGCCTGTTGCTGCGCCACTGTCGCTTCTGATGCTGACACGCTCGACAAGATAATCCGCGAGATCGAGACGACAGATGTCTCCGAGCGGTCGGGGAGGGCCCAGGACAAGGAAGACGCGTACACGATGCAGAAGCTGCGGGCGCTCGGCTACATGTGATGAAAGAGCAACACGTGTATCGTATCTCGGATCTCGTATTTCGTAGCATCGAGCCCGCAGCACAGGCACAACCAGCTCGTTACGAGATACGAAATACGAGATACGTAATACGATCCGGAGTATCATTATGTTAAAGCGCGAGAGTATGAAAATCGTCATCGTGGGGCACATGGACCATGGGAAGTCCACGCTCATCGGGCGGCTGATGTACGACACTGGATCCATATCCCCTGACAGGATGGAGGTCATCAGGAAGACGTGCGAGGAGATGGGGAAGCCCGTCGAGTTCGCATTCGTAATGGACCACCTTCGCGAGGAGCGGGAGAGGGGAATGACCATCGACACCGCCCAGACGTTTTTCAGGACGCCGGGCAGGGACTACGTCATCATCGACGCGCCGGGGCACAAGGAGTTCATGAAGAACATGATTACCGGGGCGAGCCAGGCGGAGACGTCAATCCTGGTCATCGATGTGCGCGAGGGGGTGATGGAGCAGACCACGCGGCACGCGTATATCCTCGGCATGTTGAACCTGAGAAGGAATATCCTCGTCCTGAACAAGATGGACCTCGTCGGGTACAGCGAGGAGAAGTTTCAGGAAGTCCGCGGCGAGATCCACGCCTTCCTCAAGAGGTTGGAAATTGTTCCCTCGTTCGTCATACCGGTTTCCGGCACCGGGGGCGACAACTTCGCCTCCCGTTCAGGGAAAATGCCCTGGTACACCGGCCCGACCATCCTCCAGGCCCTCGATGCGCTGGAGAAAGACAAGGATATTCACGAGAGGCCGCTCCGGATGCCCGTCCAGGATGTCTATGAGCGTGAAGGTGGGAAGATAGTCGTGGGGAGGGTTGAGTCGGGCAGGCTCGCCGAGGGGGATGAGCTCCTGCTCCTCCCTGAAAAACGGAAGGTGACCGTGGCGCGAGTCCTGGAGTTCGGCAAGGAGCGGCATTCGGCGGAAGCGGGTGAGAGCATCGGTCTCGTCATCTCGGGGGACGGCGCAGTGAAGCGGGGGGATATGCTCAGTGCCTCCGGCAACGTGCCGATGTTGAGCCGCAGTCTCACGGCGAATATCTTTTGGATGTCTCCTGAAGGGTTCGACATCAGCGAGACGCTCGCGCTGAGGGCGAATACACAGGAGCGGCGGTGCGTGGTCAAGGAGATACGGAGGAGAATCAATTCCTCGACGCTCGATACCATCGAGGAGCGCGCGCGCGCCATCGGTGAAAACGAGGTCGGTGAAATACTCATCGAAACAGGGCGCCCGCTGGCATTTGAGCTCTTCTCGTTCATCCCGGAGCTCGGCCGTTTTGTCCTGGAGCGCGGGAATGACATCGTCGCGGGCGGAATCATCACGCACGGATAGCTTCCACGGTGTTTGATACCGCGGATTGGGCGGATTGAGCGGATTATTCGGGGAATAACCACTGAGGGCACTGAATGCACTGAATTAAAAAATAGATGTTCTTTCAGTGACTTCAGCGTCTTCAGTGGTTTAAAAGTAAAATAAGGAGAGGGGATATCAGAGAGGGATGACATGGCGATGGGAAAGCGGGCTGTCGTCATCGGCATTGACGGCGTCCCCCACGAGCTGATCGTACGGTTCGCGGCAGACGGGACGATGCCGAATATAGGAAGGATACTTCCATCCGGCACGATGAGGAGGATGGAATCCTCCATCCCGGATGTCTCGTGCGTGGCCTGGAGCACGGCGATCACGGGGAAGAACCCCGGTGAGCACGGCATTTATGGGTTCATGAATCTCTCGCCCGGGACCTATCGCTTTGCGTTTCCCACGTTCAATGATCTCAAGGCGGCGCCCCTCTGGGAAGAAAGCCCCAGGCGGCGATGCGTCATCGTGAACATCCCCGGAACGTATCCCGCCCGCCAGCTCAACGGGATAATGATTTCCGGTTTCGTCGCCATTGACATCGGGCGGGCGGTCTATCCCAACAGCCTCGTGCCGAAGCTGATGGAGCTCGGCTACCGGATAGACGTGGACGCGTTGAAGGGCCATGCGGACATGGCCGCGTTTCTCCGCGATTGCGAGGAGACGCTCGAGGCGAGGATCAGGACCTTTCGCTACCTCTGGGAGAATGAGGAATGGGACCTCTTTTTCCTCGTCTTCACCAGCACCGACCGCCTCAGCCATTTTCTATTCGAGGCGTTTGAGAAGGAAGGTCACATCTATCACGAGGCATTCCGCAGCCACTTCCGGAGGATAGATGAAGTTGTCGGTGAGATATACGGGCGGCTGCGGGATGACGATCTCTTCATGATGCTCTCCGATCACGGTTTTGGAGTAATTGAAAAAGAAATCAACATAAACCATTTTTTGAAGGAGAGGGGATTCCTCAACATAGTGAATCCCTCTCCCGACTCGTTCGATGGGGTGGGGGAGGGATCAACGGCATTTGCCCTCGACCCGGCGCGGATCTACGTGCACATGGCAGGGAGCTATCCGAGAGGCTGCGTGAAGCGAGAGGACAGGGCCAGGGTCGTGGAGGATCTTGAAGCGGCGTTCAAAGGGCTCATCGTGGATGGCCGGCCCGTGGTGCGGCGAATATGCAGGGGTGAGGAGATCTTTTCGGGGCCGTGTGCCGACTGCGCACCTGACCTGGTCATTCTCCCCCAGCGGGGCTTTGACCTGAAAGCCCGACTGGTGGCGAATCAGCTCACCACAAGGGGTGTATTCACGGGGTCCCACACGCAGGATAACGCCTTTCTCTTTGTGCGGTCAGGCCAGTTGCGTGAATCAGAGATTCCCACTCAGCCATGGGTGGGTGACGTCCGCAGCCTCATAGAGAAGGGCATCGCCGAGAAGGAGTAAACAAACTACGCCTGCCTAGGGGAGAGGGGAGGGATGGTCGTGGGTGCTCCCGGCATCCTCGTGGCCGATCGCGCGGGCTGTAAATTGCGCAAGTGAATCGCAGACGAGTTCAACCACCTCGTCCGGCACGCCGTCCCACGCCTTTGATTTCAGTCTCATGTCGCACGGCTCGTTGATGTAATCCACGGATATATATTTCATTGTCTCCGTGAGAGCTATCTCCGTGGAGAAAAAATTCAATCTGGAAATATCATGGATTTTAGTGGCAATCCGGTCAATTTCCTGAAGCCCATGCCTCGCCCAATCGTCCGGTGAGAGCCTTTCGGATACGTGCTTCTGAGGATCCCACCAGCACGAGATCACATTTCCCCCTGCGTAGTAGACCCGGAAGTAGGCCTTTTTCCCATCCAGGATGCAGGGCACGATATTTTCCTGAATGAGTATCTGATCATTGACGTAGTCCTTCCTCGCTGCCATCACTTCCGCGAGGGATTTTACTCCGAGAAGCACCCCATCCCCGCCGCCGCCATGAGCGGGCTTTATGATAAAGGGGATGCCGACATTCTCCAGTTTAAGGATATCCTCGGTGGGGCCGTCGTGTTCAAACACGGGGAGAATGATCGTATAGGGTACGTTTATGCCGTGGGTGATAAACTGCAGGTGCATCGAGGCCTTGTTGCACGCTTCTTCCGAATCACGGGGGTAGTTGATAAAAGGGATACTATTTTTTATCAGGTGGTCAGCGAGCGGAGTGAACTCTTTGCGGATATCGGAAGCCCTGTCAAAAAAAGCAGAAAACATGAGCTCATTTGAAAAAACCTTGGGCGCGATGTCTGCGAGATTGGCAGGGTTGACGATGCAGGTTGAGATCTGGTGCTCCTGGCACTTCCGAACCAGGACGGAAATGAAGTCACTATCGTGCTCCCACTCCCAGGCGATGCCAAGATCAAATCTCTGACTCATGTCACTTCCCGCCGTTTAGAAGCGGATGCCGCAGTGGGCATGATGATTTCAGTGCACCGTCACCGTTTGCTCGGCGTGGTAGCTGCCGATGGGAATGAGCGGCACCCCGGCTGGCACGAGCTCCACGATGACCGTGTACGTGTTGCCGGCAACGCCCGCGGGGATATTCACGGAACAGAGCGTTTTCGTGTAGACAGTCGTGAGCCCGTGGACATTGGTGGCCATCGCCCGTGCGCCGCTGTAGAGCGAGCCCGGATTACTGAGTCGGAACGAATAAGACGGTGTTCCGCCCTCTTTTATGATCATACCCCAGGCATCGAATGTCTCGATAATCGGCTGCACCGTCACGTCAACGGTGAAGTGACTCCCCGCCGCCGGCGTGCTGCTGCTGAGCGTCATGCTGAGGCCGGGCGTCGGAGTGGAAGTGGGCTGAGCGATGGAGAGCTTCTCTGCCTTGTTTGTGACATCCACTGGCGCACCCCCTAATCCGCCGGCCTTGATCGCGAGCTGTTTCTCGACACTGTATGCAGCCCCTTCGCTCCGCGCGGCATTCAAAGTATCGGGCCCGGCTGTCCATGCCCCGTCGAGATAGTACTCCGTGCTGGCCAGGAACGTCGCCCCTTCGCCGTTCACCGCCCATATACGTTTACCGTCAAAGAAGCTTGCAGGACCGCTGCGTGCGGTCGTCAGCGGGGCGACGATATTCCAGGTATTCGTCGCTGGATTGTATCGCTGCACGAAGTTGATTTTGTTATCCCCTGCATCTGTACCACCGATGACGTATACGTAGGTGCCGTCGCTCGCCCCGCCCACCCTACGCACCGCCGTCGGCAAGGCCGCCCCGCTTGTCCAGATGTTGGTGGTGATATCATAACAATAGTCAGTGGTGCCGGCAGTACCGGCGGTAGATGAGCCGCCGAGCACGTAGATCTTGTTTCCGATCGCGGCGACTGCATGAGAATTGTTTGCTGCCGGCATAGACGCCAGAGTAACGACGAAATTTGAGGCAGGGTCAAACCTTTGCAGCACAGCACTGGGCGCGCTGGCATCATCAAGACCGCCCGCGATATAGATATATGAGCCGACCGCCGCTGCGCCTGCGCTGGAAACGCCGGCAGCCAGATTGCATTTGTTCGTCCACGTGTTGTTGGCGACATCGTACTCCTCAATCGGGATATTCGTTGTAGAACCGGAGGGATGATCCCTGCCGCCCAACGCGTAAAATTTTCCTGTCACAGCTGAATAGGCGACGCAGTTGCCTCCGCGGGCGGTATTCAGATTTGCAATTGCCTGCCATGTGCCTATCTCCTGCCCTCTCGCGTGACTTACACATATAAGACATGATAAAACCAGCAACAGTATGAAACTCTTCATGTTACACCCCCTTCGGCTATAGGTTGGAATCCCCCTGCAGACCACAGCGCAATGATAGCACCATCGCGACTCATGTGCAATTTCTAACTGCTCCCCGGAGCGAGCCGAATACATAGATGAGCAGCATGAGGAGGGATAGTAATAACGCAGAATGCCCCATCGGAAGGCGGTGGTGACAAGGGGTGCGGGAGACCGCACCTTGACTGGCTACACGCTGTAAAGGGATCAGAGTATTTTCAGCAGGCCTGTCCGCTCGTTGAACTCGGTGATGAGCTCGTCAATTTGATCCACCTGCGCGTGGACCTCCTCCCAGTATTCAGGGAACCGGTACCACTGGTCGTTGAGCTCGCTGAGCTCCCTGCCCTGCTGCTCGATCCAGGTGTAGTACTTGAGGTTGTGGACCCTCTTCCGGTCGTAGAAGGAGAGCTCGATCATCCTGTCAGTCGTGAGCGCCATGAGGTAGCGGTGGTAATCCCTGGCGGCATCGAGTTCCGTGTACTCCCCGAACTGCTCTCGGAGCTCCATGATGCGGCTGCCGTAGAGCTCCATCGAGTCGGTGAGCACCGTGAGAACGATATCCCTCTCCGTGAGTTCGTAGTACTTGGCGAACTTGATCGAGCAGAGGATGTTCCCCACGCCGGAGATGCCGATCAGATCCAGTTTGTCGGTCAGTTCTTTTGGCAATCCCTGCTTCTGGAGGTACTTTCTCCCGACGGGCTCATTGAAGAGGCGGATGATGTTCATGCAGTTCTCGTCATCCGCGGCGATCACCATGTCGGTATTGCGCACATTGTGTATCCACGGGACATGCTTGTCGCCGATCCCCTCGATCCGGTGGCCGCCGAAGCCGTTGAGCAGGAGCGTCGGGCACTGCCACGCCTCGCCCGCGGCGATCTTGCTCGTGGGAAATAACTTCTTCAAGTAATCGCCGCACCCGATGGTTCCCGCGCTTCCGGTGGTGAGGACGACGCCCGCGTACCGGTCGGCCTTCTTCATTTCCTTTCTCAGCACCTCTTCCATCGCGTGACCGGTAATCTCATAGTGCCAGAGGTGGTTGCCCATCTCGTCGAACTGGTTGAAGATGACAATGCTGTCCTTCCGGGTCTTGCGGAGCTCCCAGCACTTGTCATAGATCTCCTTCACGTTGGACTCGCAGCCGGGGGTGGCAATGACCTCGCCCGCCACCTGCTTCAGCCACTCGAACCGCTCCTTGCTCATCCCTTCGGGGAGGATGGCGATGGATTCGCAGCCGAGCAGGTGTGAGTCGTAGGCGCCTCCACGGCAGTAGTTACCGGTGGACGGCCAGACCGCTTTCTGTGATGTCGGGTCGAACTGCCCCGTGACGAGCCTTGGGACGAGACAGCCGAAGCTCGCCCCCACCTTGTGCGCGCCGGTGGGGAACCACTTGCCGACGAGGCAGATAATTCTGGCGTCGGTGCCGGTGAGCTCTTTGGGGAGCTCCAGGTAGTTCACGCCATCGAAGAGCCCGCCCTTCGGGACTGGCTCGTTTTTCCAGGTGATCCTGAAGAGATTGGTCGATTCGAAATCCCAGAGACCGATTTTCTTCAGCCGCTGTTTTATTCTGTCCGGTACAGATTCGGGGTTCCTCTGCTCCTTGAAGGTGGGAATGATGATGTTGCGCTCCTTGCACCTCTGAACTGACCGTTCGAGCTTCTTTTTGTCAATCGTCAGATCAATCATGTAACTCCTCCGTGTCTCTTGAGTATCCTCGTATAATCCAGGACGCCAAGGGGGACTACGCTAACACAGGGGGCTCTGCAAGTCAAAGGGTTTTACGGGTTGCGACGTCGGCCGTGAATTGTGTGCTATAATCTACTGAACCATGACTTCACAACCGGTGCGAATACTCAATTTTGACAACAGCGTGGTGGCGCAGCACCGCTTCATTGACCGGTTCCAGCCGGCCATCGTGGACCTGACGGACATCGGGCCCTCCGCTCGGGTATGGATGAGTAAAAATACGGCGGCGAGAATCAGTGAAATATTGGAACCGGAGATAAGAGGCGCGGTGACATTCCTTGGATCGGGCGATTTTCACCACGTCACAAAGCTCTTGGTTGACCAGTTCGAGGAGCCCCTCACCGTCATCGTATTTGACCATCACCCGGATTGGCATCTCGTTCCCCCCTGGCTTGGCTGCGGCTCATGGGTGACACACGTTTTAGAAAATAGTAATGTGGAGAGGGTTATAATCCTCGGAGTTGCATCCAGGGACATTTCCTCTGGCTGGATACAGGCCGCGGATCTGAGTTCCCTGGAGAACAACAGGCTTGAGATTTATCCATACATACACGGTCCGACGAGAGTCGTATTCAGGCGCGTGGCGGGAAATGATTCGGTGGGAGCGAGGAAGTGGGGATTCTGCACCAGGCTGTGCTGGAAGGAACTGAGGGGCCGTGACCTCTCGGGCTTCTTCAGCTCCGTGATAGCGCGGCTCCCCTCGCGGCGTGTGTACGTCAGCATCGACAAGGATTGCCTGAAGGCGGCGTACGCGTTGACGAATTGGGAGGAAGGGCATTTCGATCTCGACGAGGTGTGTGCGTTGCTCGACCTCATCAGGCAGGAGTGTGATATTGTGGGATGCGACGTGACGGGGGATTACTCGCCCGTGAAGGTGCGCGGGGCGGTGAGGTCGTTGTACGCCTGGCTTGACCATCCGCGACGATTCAGCGCATGGATGAAGACCGGAAATATCATCAGCGCGGTGAACGAGGCCACCAATATAGAGCTTGTCACGCTTCTGGCGCGCCAGTCAGGACTTGTCCGTCCCCATTAGCTTTTTTATCATACGCCGCAGCACGGGGTCGAAGTTCTCCGGTTTGAGGAGTGCGCATGCGAGGCCGATGAAAGAATTTAATACACAGTTAGCGTGTCGCACGTAGACAAAATCAGGAATGAAGGTAAAGTCGAGCCGCTTTTTGGGTTCATAACCTAACTGGGGGCTTTCATACCGCCGGATCCCATGCGCGATACACCACCGCAGGATGTCACGGAAGGTGATGAAATACAGATGGTATTTGTAGGCGACGCTATAGTCCATTCCTATATATTTGTCTAAGAGGGTGTGTTCTGTCACGAGGCAGAAGACGAACGCGACGAGCCTCCCATCGAGGCGCCACAAGAAGCACTTTGCATATTCAGGTATGTTTCGTGGTATTTCCCGGAAAAACTCTTTTGGTATTGTCTCAAATATCACATCGCTCTTTTTGAGTGTTTGAAGATAGAGCGCGTACACCTCGTCCAGCAGGTCGTCAACCTCGTTCCGCACTTCCATTTCGATATGGACTTTCCCGTCAACTTTTTTGAATTTCCTTTTCAGGTCTTTGCGGGTGGCCCTGCTCAAGGAGCGGAGGTAGTTCTCAAACGACTCGAAACGGATATCGAGCTTGACAAAGGGGAAACTCCTTATTCTGTGAAAGCCGAGTCTCGCGAGCGGCTTCATCAGGTACGCGTCACGACCCCAGAAATCCTTGAAGGCGAGCATGCGAATATTTTCTTTCAGCGCGACGGCGTGCATCCCCCCTACAACTGCCCCGATGAGAGTCTCGCATCTGCTGAGGTCTGCGATCCCGATCCTCCCGTCGCTCGTCGGAGATCCGCATATCACGGCGCGGACGCTAAGCAGCCGTGGCACGAAACAGCGGATGAGCGACAGGAAATGCTTGAGCGGGCCTGATATGGTGGTATCGAGCGAGTATTCCATTATAAAGCACGGAGCGAGGCACTGGAGAGTTGCTCCCTCGTAGATAAGTATATAGAGAAGTTTGAACTGCCGGGAAAGAGTCTGCTCGATTGTCCTATAGAAGTCGTAGCCCTCAGGCGTGGGGGGGAATATGCGTGCCCATTCGGCCCTGTCTATTTCGCTGATGCGACGGACGATCCGCACGGACGTGTCAGATGGGATTGCCATCATTTGCATTTAGTATAGCATAGCGAGGTGGATCTGTGGCGTAATCCACCAGGATAGAGCAGCGATTTTTGACAAGCAGTAATGGGTCACCCATCAAAGGCGCGGAGTCAATAGACATGATCTGGTCCCTCCCTCGCGCATGCGCGGGTTCAACTGCTTGCTCCGTTCACGCCAGCACTCGTGACTTGCCTGCTGCTCCATCCCGAGCCCGTTTCCTG
>JAPLCX010000054.1 GCA_026392035.1 Candidatus Auribacterota bacterium
AAGAAAGTGGGGTCTGAAACGTGAGTATGTTACCGCTGCCCCTTGCCGTGGCGGGGGACAGGATGGAGAAAACCCTCTCAGGGTATCCCCGCGAGCCGCTGAAGAAGGGCCTGCCCAAGACAATCCAGTCTCTCTGCCCGCAGTGCCTCATCGTCATTCCCGCGGAGCTGTACGAGGAGGACGGCAAGGTCATGCTCGAGAAATCATGCCCGGCGCACGGGGCGTGCAAGGACATCTACTGGGGTGACGCAGAACTTTATCTCCGGAGCGAGCGGTGGGCGTTTGACACAGGGTATGGTGTGAGCAATCCCAATGTCACGGGTGAGGTGAACTGCCCCCACAGCTGCGGCCTTTGCGGGATGCACCTGAACCCCACGGTCCTGGGGAATATCGATCTCACCAACCGCTGCAACCTCACCTGCCCGATCTGCTTCGCCAACGCGAACGTGACCGGCTATGTCTACGAACCCTCGCTCGACCAGGTGGTGGCAATGCTCCAGACGTACCGGAACGAGCGCCCTGTCGCGGGGAGGATCATCCAGTTTTCCGGGGGCGAACCGACGCTCCACCCGCAATTCCTCGATATCATGAAAATAACCGGGAAGATGGGGTTCTCGCACATCCAGATCGCGAGCAACGGGATCAAGTTCACGGACCTCGATTTCGCGATGCGCGCAAAGGAGGCGGGACTCCACACGATCTACCTCCAGTTCGACGGCCTCGATGACCGGATCTACCGGGTGACGAGGGGGAAACCCCTCGTGGACATGAAGGCGCGGGCGATTGAGAACATTCGCAAGGCCGACATGAAGATCGCGCTCGTCTGCACGATCGTCCGGGGAGTCAACGACCAGGCGGTCGGCGACATTCTCAAATTCGCCATCGCCAATGCCGATGTGATCGCGGCGATCAGCTATCAGCCCGTCTGTTTCACGGGCAGGATCTCGCACGAGGAGCGGATGAGCAAGCGGATCACGCTCCCCGACGTGATGATCGGCCTGGAGCAGCAGACCGGCCTGGTGAACCGGGACGATTTTTACCCCCTCTCCTTTGTGAGCCCCTTTTCCAAATTCATCGGCGCGCTGAGGGGAGAGCAGATCACCAATTTCACCTGCCACCCACACTGCACGCTCTGCGCCTACCTGGTGATCGACGACGAGGGGAAAGCGATCCCGATGTCGCGGTTCATTGATGTGGAGAATCTCGTGACGGAGATGTACCGCCTCGCCGGGAAGACGGAGCGATCGCGGTTCAAGTCATTCGCGAAGATCAAGGCATGGCATATGCTCAGGAAGTTCTACCATGAGGATAAAGCCCCGAAGGGACTCAGCTTCACCATGTACCTCCAGACGCTCAATGGAATGCTCGATAAAAAGGTGGGCCGCGGCAAAGACGTGAAGACCTTCCGCACCATGATGGTCGGCGGGATGCACTTCATGGATGCGTATAACTACGACCTCTCGCGCATCAAGCGCTGCGTGATCCATTTCGCGTCGCCCGATGGGAAGCTCTACTCCTTCTGCTCCTACAATTCCGGCCCTGTGTACCGGACGCGCGTGGAGCGGGCCTATTCGACCCCCCTCGAGGAGTGGAAGAAGGTCAACGGCTACTTAAAGACAGTGAAATGTGGATAGTGAAGAGTGAATAAAAACCAGAGCGCCCCTGCGACTATGGGAACTGTCCATCCCGCGATTTATAAAAAGTTCAAGATATTTACGCGCTTCTTCGCCGGGAGGCCCGTCTGGTGCACCTGGCAGGTGACCTATCGTTGCAACTTCAGCTGCACCTTCTGTGACTATTGGAAGTGCAGGGTAAAACCCTCGGACGAGCTGAGCGTGGCTGACATCGAGCGCGGCAGCCGCAATCTCGCCAGGATCAGTTCATTGATGATCTCCATCGGCGGCGGGGAACCGTTTATGCGCCCGGATCTGCCGCGGATTGTCGAGGCCCTGGCGCGCTACCATATGCCGCTCATCACCACGAACGGCTGGTTCGTCACGAAGGAGACTGCCCGTGATGCGTACCGCGCCGGTCTCTGGGGAGCGAGCGTGTCGCTTGACTACGCGAATGAAGAAAAGCACGACCGCGCCCGCGGCATAAAGGGGGCCTACCGCAGGGCGCTCAAGGCGCTCGAGTATTTTGCCGGAGAGCGCTGCGGCAGGTTCCAACGGGTCAATGTCATGGCCGTCCTCATGAGGGACAACGCGGATGAGATCGAGCCGCTCATCCGGCTCGCGGCCCGTTATGGCGCCTTCTTCATGGTGCAACCCTATTGCAATCTCAAGGGAGGGGAAAAGGAATTCACCCCCGATCGTGCGGTGGGCGAACATCTGCTCACGCTGCGCAAGAAATACGAAAATTTTATCTCCAATGAGTATTTTCTGGAGCGTTTTAATCTGGCGCGTGACGGCGGGGTCCCCGGGTGCAAGGCGGGGAAAGGGTTTTTCAATATTGATAACTTCGGCAGGGTCGCGAAATGCGTCGAGGACCTGGAGCACCCGCTCGGGAGCATCGTGAGCGATCCCGCACTGGAAATACTCTCACGCCTCAATGCCGCCTGGCGCGCGAACACCTGTCGCTCCTGCTGGTATAACTGCCGCGGCGAAATAGAAGCGCTCTATAACCCGCGCGGGTTCCTCAAGGCCATGCCCGTAGTACTCTCCACGTGGTCGCACACCCGCCGGAAGTGATTCGTGGCTCGTCGTTCGTGAATCGTCATACATCCTCACCCGCCATAGGCGGGCAAGCCCTGACTTCATCCGCCGCAGGCGGACCTCTCCCCTCCGAGGGAGAGGGAATTGCTGGACATCCCCCAAAAACGTATCATCCAAATACACAATGCGTTGTGTCGGAATTGGATACAGTATTTGCAAAGTGAAACAGATCATATTTTGTAGGTGTATTCCGATGCATAATCCACCACGGAGGCACGGAGGACACGGAGATAACGTACTACCCTAAACAATAGGTCATTACAGTAGTTCGGTTCTCTTGCACTTTGTGTGGATAAAGGGTCATATACTGCCGCCTTACCTTCTCATTGTAGGGGTTCGATTTATCGAACCCGCATCAAAGCGGGCTTGATAAAACTTGTCCTGAGCGAAGCCGAAGGATCAAGCCCCTACAGGCTAAAAACACACAAGAGCACCTGTAGCGCATTCATAGCTGATTCAGCCTGCAACGCAGATCGCCCACACAAAATGGAAGAGAACCAGTAGTTTTTTCTCTGTGGCTTCTCCGTGCTCTCTGTGTCCCTGCCCGCCGGCAGGCAGGTCCGTTGTGAAAAATTACCTTGGTTTCTGAAAAATGGGGAAACTCCAGATGGAATTGCTATTGCTACGAATCACGAGCCACGGGCTAATTCAGTTTAATTACCAGCGGCAGAACGATCCCGAGCCCCACGTAGATATCGTACTGCCACGTGTAGCGGGGGTATTCCCAGAAAAGAATCGCGCTGAGGATGGGGATGCGCGGGGGTTCCCACGAGGGTTTGTTCAACTGTTTCCACGTGTAGTAGATGCGGTGCGCGGCGGTGATATTCGCGAAGATCGCGAGCTCCAAGAGGATGCTCGGCATGCGCCAGAAGAATCCCCCAAGCATGATCATGAAGGTTCGCTCGGTCCTCTCCCAGAATCCGACCTTGCACGACACGCCGATGTTCTCCGCCCGCGCACGGGTGTAGCTCACGAGCGTTGACCCGCCGATGGCCAGTACCGCGAGGATGACATTGCGCAGGGGGCCGTGTGCCGCGTAGTACACGCCCGCCCCACCCAGGAGGAGGATATCCGAGTAGCGGTCCAGGCAGGAATCAAAGAAGCCGCCGAAGGGGGTGACGCGTCCCCTCGCCTTGGCGACTGCTCCATCGAACACATCGCATGCGCCCGCGAGGACGATCATCCCCCCCCCCCACGGGAAGCGTCCGGACGCGAACGCCGCCGCGGCGAGGCAGGAGCAGACAAAACCGGTGAGGGTGATCGCGTCTGCGGGCACTTTCCCGCGCACGAGGAGACGGGTAACTGAGTGTTTGAAGGCGTTCACGCACCGTCGAAAAAACTCAGTATAGGTGTACATAGTAATCGGATAAATTCTACTTCGGGTCGATTGACTTGTCCACGCCTAAGAAATATAATAGGTAATGCCTCACTTATGGGTGGCATTCAACAATCGTTTGCCGCAGATAAGAAAGCATTGTACGCGTAGGTAGGGTTTCTTGCCGCTGATACACGCAGATACACGCGGATTGCATAAAGGTTTATCTGCGTTCATCCGCGTAAATCCGCGGCTAAAACCCCATAACTGTCCCATTACTATAATAGGCGAGCCCTCAGTTATCACTAAATAATGATGCGAGTGTCATTCCCATCCCGCTAAGCGGGAGGAATCCAGCGTGGGAATCTTTTAAGCTGGACTCCTGCCTGCCTGCGCGAAGCCGCTTCG
This sequence comes from Candidatus Auribacterota bacterium, assembly GCA_026392035.1. Lineage (NCBI taxonomy): Bacteria > Pseudomonadati > Candidatus Auribacterota > Candidatus Auribacterota bacterium. The sequence goes on from JAPLCX010000054.1 coordinate 4,438, forward strand.
GCATAGGCAGGCTTCCGCAGGAGTGACAGGTCCCCCTCGCAATTGAGAAGGTGTGAAAAAATCCGGTTTGTCGCTTCGGCATATGTAATCCACCGTGTAGGGGCTTGATCCTTCGGCTTCGCTCAGGACAAGTTTTATCAAACCCGCTGACGGGTCGGATAAATCCCTGCCCGCCGGCAGGCAGGCGACCCCTACAAAAAAGGCCAGGAGGCAATTTTTTCACACCTTCTGAGACGTTACTATAATAACCATGCAGACAGTGAAGGAAGAACACCCCGGGTCTCAGGCCGGTCTGAGTGGTGTGCGGCGTGCTCGACTCGGGGGTTTCGCCCATATCGGAAAATGGTCAGGGAGGGCGTGTCATTGACCTTACGCACGAAAACAATCATAGCTTTTTGCAGTATCGTGGGTGGTTTAATCGCCACCCTCTATCTGGTCTCGCGGATTATTTTGCTCGGCAGCTTTGCGGAGCTGGGGGAGCGGAGCATTTCCAGGGATGTTGAACGCGTGAGAGACTCCCTGGCAAAGGAGATAGAGGAATTGGATTACACCACGCGCGACTGGGCGTGGTGGGATGAGACCTGTGCGTTTGTTCAAAATGGCAATGAAGTGTTCATAAAAAACAATCTCAACGACATCACCCTCGGTGCGCTCAAGATCAATGCGATACTGTTCGTCGATCCATCAGGCAGGGTTGTCTTTGCGACAGGTTTTGATCCGGAGCACCACACCAGGAGTTTCCTGCCAAAGGGATTGGAGCAGCATATCCGCTCCTCCAGCCTTCTGCTCGGGATTCATAAACCCCATGATAAGGTCACCGGGATTATTTCGCTCCCTGCGGGCCCGGTACTTGTTGCCGTGCGCCCCATTCTGACCGGAGAGGGCAAAGGGACTCTGCGCGGCACGCTTGTCATGGGTCGCTCGTTGGATGCGCGGAAAATCAGAGAGCTCGCATCGCTGATCCATCTATCCCTCAAGGTGTTCCCATTCGCGGCTCGCGGGTTGCCATCCGATGTCCTCGCAGTGGCCCCCTTGTTAGCGCAAAAATCTTCCATCATTGTCAAACCACTCAATCAGGATCTAATTGCAGGCTATACCCTTATACGGGATCTCTACGGGAAGCCGGGCCTCATAGTGCGGGTAGACAGCCCGAGGGCGATCTACGCGTACGGGCAGAGGACCGTGCGCTATTTTGTTTTCTCCCTCCTCACAATCGGCCTTCTGTTGGGAATAGTCATAGTTCTTCTCTTGGACATGGTAGTGCTGTCCCGCCTGAGGCAGCTCAATGCCCGGATTGATGATATAGGGCGGGCGGGTGATTTCTCGGGGCGCGTGGCACTGGGAGGGAGGGACGAACTGTCCAAACTCGCCGCCTCGATCAATGCGATGCTCGTCGCCCTGGAGCGTTCACAGCATGAGATGAGAAAGAGCCAGGCTGACTATCGGGCACTGTTCGAGAATATGCTCACCGGTTTTGCGTATTGCAGGATCGTCGTCGATGACCGCGAGCAGCCGGTGGATTTCGTCTACATCGAGGTCAATAGCGTTTTTGAGAAGATCACCAGATTGAGGAGGGATAGGATCATTGATAAAAGGTTTACGGAGGTGCTTCCGCGGATTCAGGATTCTGATTTTGATTGGATAGGGTTTTACGGCGGGGTGGCCCTGGGTGGAGAAGTGGCGCGGGTGGAGCGGTATTCGGAGTTCCTCGGCCGATGGTACTCGGTCTCTGCCTACAGCCCGGCGAAGGGCTATTTTGCCCTTCTCTTTGATGATATTACCAACCGCAAAAGGGCTGAGGAGGAATTGAGGAAGGGGCAGAGTCGGCAGAAGGCGATACTCGACAATATCCCCGATATCGCCTGGCTGAAGGATAGGGAGAGCAAGTTTATCGCGGTGAATGAGCCGTTCGGTAAAGCGTGCGGGGTGGCGCCTGCGGGACTGGTCGGGAAGACAGACTTTGACATCTGGCCGAGGGACCTGGCTGAACGGTATCGGGCTGATGATGCCGAGGTGATGCAATCCGGGCGGCGCAAGCGCGTTGAAGAGCCGCTGGTAGATGCCACAGGAAACAGGAGCTGGATAGAAACGATCAAGACACCGATTTATGATCATGAAGGCACGTTGATCGGGACCACCGGCATCGCGCGCGACATCACCTACCGAAAGCGGGCCGAAGAGGCGCTCAGAAGGGCCGCGGAGGATTTAGAGCGTTCAAACGAGGATCTCGAGCAATTCGCCTCTGTGGCCTCTCATGACCTGCAGGAGCCGCTGCGAATGGTGGCGAGCTACCTGGAGCTGCTGGCGCGGCGCTACAAAGGCAAGCTCGATCCGGATGCCGATGAGTTCATTCGATATGCCGTCGATGGGGCAGTCCGCATGAAGGCCCTCATCAATGATCTTCTGGAGTATTCACGCCTGGGAACCATCGGACTGTTTTTGGAGCCAACTGATTGTACGGTTGCCCTCGAGCGCGCCATTGCCAATTTACAGGTGGCAGTCAGCGAGAGCGGCGCGACGGTGACTCACGATGTGCTGCCGGTGGTAACGGCAGACGCGCCACAGCTCGTTCAGCTCTTCCAGAATCTCATCAGCAACGCCATACGGTTTCGGGCGGCGGAACCTCCCTGCATCCATATCTCGGCTGAACAGAGACCCCCTGAGTGGGTTATCTCGGTCCGCGACAACGGGATCGGCATCGATCCGCAATTTCACGACCGGATCTTCGTGATATTCCAGCGCCTGCACGGACGGGATGAATACCCGGGGACCGGTATCGGCCTGACGCTGTGCAGAAAAATAGTGGAGCGGCACGAGGGGCGCATCTGGGTGGAGTCAGCGCCGGGGAGCGGTTCAACATTCTATTTTACGATTCCCACCCGTGAATCGTGAGTGATGGGGAGATAACATAGTTATCACGGGGAGCATTAAATATCTGACATGTCATTGCGAGGAGCGTAGCGACGAAGCAATCTCAACTCTTTGGGCAGCAGGAGATTGCTTCTCCCGCTTTGCGGGATCGCAATGACCATGGCAAAAAGTGTAAAGAATAATCAACACCACTCGAGATTTTGCTTGTGGAGGACAATCCAGGCGACGTGCGGCTCATCGAGGAAATCATGAAGGAGAGCGGGATGCCTATCCGCCTGAACGTTGTCCGGGACGGAGTTGAGGCAATGGCCTTCCTCCGCCAGGAGGGGCCGTATACACACGTAGCGACGCCGAACCTCATCGTGCTTGACTTAAACCTTCCCAGGAAAAATGGGCACGAGGTGATTGCCGAGGTAAAGGAGGATCTCGGGTTGAGGCGGATCCCTGTGGTAGTCCTCACCGGGTCTGAGGCAGAAGAGGATATCAACAGGGCCTATGATCTCCACGCGAACTGCTGCATCATCAAGCCATTTAATCTTGACCAATTTATCAGGGTGGTTCGGCAGATGCAGGAATTTTTGTTGACCGTGGCGAAGTTGCCGGGGGAGCGAGGGACCGGCGAGGGGAAGGGATGAGGATTGTGGTGAGCGTCATGGTGATCGATGAGAGAATCTATGAGCGAAGCAAAAATCGGAATCCTGCTCATCGAGGATAGCCCTCTACAGGCTCGCCTCATAGAGGAGATGGTCTCTGAAGTGCAGAGCGCTCAATTCCATATTGAGCGGGCCGACCGGCTCTCAAAAGGGCTGGAGCGCCTCGCGGGAGGCGGGATTGATCTTGTGCTGCTGGATTTGACTCTCCCGGACAGCTGGGGGCTGGATACATTCATCAGGCTGCGTGCTGCCCACCCCGCAATCCCCGTGGTGGTGCTGACGGGGGCGGGCAACGAGAAAGTGTGCAGAGAGGCGGAACAGCGTGGCGCTCAGGAGTGCATGGTGAAGGATCAGCTCAGCAGCATCTCGCTCGACCGATGCATACGCAACGCCCTCGCGGGCAAGCGGATGGATACTGACACGAGCGGTTGATCCACACTGGGCGAATGCATGATACCCGCCCGCGACCTATGCCCGGGCGCTCCCCCCCCTGATAAATTCCTGCATGTGTTCCCGTGCCTCGTTGTCGGACATCTGCTCTGGGGGGTGCTTCATGGCATAAGCGCAGACGCTGTGGAGCGGACCGCCAATCTTCCTCTCTCTCGCGATCTTACAGCAGCGGATGACGTCGATCGCGACGCCGCCGCTGTTCGGGGAGTCTTCCACTGAAAGCCTGAGCTCGATGTTCAGGGGCACGGCGGCAAATCCTCTCCCCTCCATGCGGAGGAAGCAGACCTTGTTATCTTTTTGCCAGGGCACGTAATCCGAGGGGCCGATGTGAATATTGTCCGGTTCCAGCGGCGTCCGGAGCTGTGACTGGACGGCGTCGGTTTTGGAGATGCGCTTTGATTTTAATCGGTCGTGATTGAGCATATTGAGAAAATCCGTGTTCCCGCCCGTGTTGAGCTGGTAGGTCCGGTCGAGCTTTACCCCGCGGTCCTCGAAGAGCTTCGTGAGCGTCCTGTGGACAATGGTCGCGCCCACCTGCGCTTTGATATCGTCACCGGCGATCGGTATCCCCCGATCGTGAAACTCCTTGGCCCACGCGGGGTCGGAGACAATAAAAACCGGCATGCAGTTGATGAAACTCACCCCCGTGTTGAGGCAGCAGCGGGCATAGAACTCGGTGGCCTTCTGGGCGCCGACGGGGAGATAGTTGAGGAGTATCTCTGCGCCGCTTTCCCTGATGAGCTTTTCCACATCGCAGGGCTTGGCATCAGAGGGGAGAAAAATTTTGTCCTCGTCATATTCCCTCATATGGGGGGAGAGGCCGTCGAGGAGAGGGCCGGCCTGGACGATGACCCTGCTCGGGGGCATGTCCGGGATGATCGTTTTTGTGCAGTTCGGCTTGGCGAAAATCGCCTCGTGGAGCGGTTGGCCGACCTTGCGCCTATCGATGTCAATTGCGGCGACCACCTCGATGTCCTTTGGCGTGTAGCCATGGATTTCCCAGTGCATGAGCCCCAGCGCGGTATCGTGTGCGGCATCGCTATTCCGACGGTAATACTCAATCCCCTGAATGAGAGAGCTCGCGCAGTTGCCCACACCGGCGATAGCGATTCGTATCGTGTTCGTCAAAAGAGAGGTCTCCTTTCCGCAGAGCCCCAGTATACAACGCCGGAATATATCCCGCAATAAAATTATGATGCCATATGGGCGTTTTGCGCTGGTCTTTGTAAATATGAGTTGTTAAAATAGCCCACTTTCCCCTCTGCTCTATGTGTGAGGGGGGCTACGACGTTACGCAGGCGCGACTTTTAATGTGAGGTGTGTGATGCCGGTTATCGTGACTGAACACCCGCTCATCAGCGATTGTCTCGCTCACCTACGGAACCGTCGTACCGGCCCTTTGGAATTCCGCCAGTACCTCAGGCGCGCGGCACTGCTGCTCATCTGCGAAACGGTCAGGGATTTCCCTTTGAAGCGGGCAAGGATAACGACGCCGCTCGGCCGGATCAGGGGCGAAGTGCTCGCAGACCCTCGCGTGGTGGCGGTGCCGATACTGAGGGCCGGCCTCGGAATGCTCGGGGCTCTCCTCGACCTCTTCCCGGATGCAATCGTGGGCATGATCGGTCTCCGTAGGGATGAGAAGACATTCAGCCCCCGTGAGTATTACCATTCCCTGCCGGAGAATCTTTCAGGGGAGACAGCGATCATTCTCGATCCGATGCTCGCCACCGGCGGGTCTTTGCTCGCGGCGATCGCCCTGCTGAAAAAGAAAAAGGCGGGAGATATTCGTGCGGTCACACTCGTTGCCGCACCGGAGGGCGTGAGGCGTGTGGAGCGGCGTTATCCCGAGGTCAGGGTGCACACGGCGTCTATTGACGCGCGGCTCAACAAGAATGCCTATATCGTTCCCGGCATTGGCGACGCAGGCGACCGCATCTTCGGAACGGACAAATACTGTGTTGCACCACGGAGACACAAAGAACACGGAGAATAGCTTTCCCGGCAAGGAATAATAATGGATACACGCTCCCTCTCGTTATCTCTTTCGCTCTGTGTAAAAAGTCAAGCCGGTTATGTTGTTGTGTTTCCTGTCCTCCTCCCCGTACTACAAGTGTGCAAAACTTTTTTAATTTGAGAAAGTTTTTCGCTTGGTATTCGTAACTTTCTTTACCGTAGAATGTTGTGTTCAGTGAATTCAGTGTCCCTGCCCGCCGGCAGGCAGGTTCAGTGGTAAAAATTGGTTGCGGCCAACGGGCGCGCTGTGTCTCCGTGGTGAAATGCGAGTTATGTTATCTGCAATTGTTCTTGCGGCGGGAGAATCGAAAAGGATGGGGCGCCCCAAAGCGATTCTGGAATTTGGGGCGAGCACGTTCCTCGAGACGATCTGCGCCCGGCTCCGGGAGGCGCGGATGGATGAGGTGATCGTGGTGCTGGGCGCTCACGCCGATGAGGTGATGAGCGCAGTGCGCCTCCCACGGGCGAGGGTTGTAATCAACAGAGAATTCAGTCGGGGCCAGCTCTCATCCCTTCAGTGCGGGTTGGGGGGGGTTGATGAGCGTTCTGCGGGCGCGCTCGTGGCGCTTGTGGATCACCCCCTCGTCGCACCGTCCACATACCGGGGCTTGAGAGCGGCGTGGGAGAGTTCGCCGGAGAAGATAGCCGTCACGCGGTTCATGGGGAGGGGAGGGCACCCGATTATTTTTCCGCGCGCGCTTTTCAGCGAGCTCATGGAGGCCCCGCCGGAGGTGGGGGCGCGCGCCGTCCTGATGAGGGATGCAGGTCGCGTGAGGTGGATCGGGTTTGACGATCCGGGCATTGTCGCCGATATTGACAGTCCGGAAGACTACAAAAAATTCGTTAAAATTGTTTAAGTCGTTTAAATCGTTAAAATCGCCAGACGTTATGGAAGGGGTGGGGGTAAAACATGGATGACGAACTGGATCTGTTCGAGAAGCTCGTCGAGGCGAAGAGGCGAGGCCGGAGCGTTGCGCTCGCGACCGTCGTCGCCACGCACAAGTCTTCTCCCCGCAAGGCGGGTGCGAGGATGCTCGTCTACGCTGACGGATCGATTGCGGGAACGATCGGGGGGGGCGTGCTCGAGGCGCTTGTGATCGGAGAGGCGAAGAAGGCCATCGCGGATGGCCGACCCATTAAAGTGGCGTACAGCCTCGATCCCCAAAACCCCGACAACATCACCATGTGTTGCGGCGGGGAGATAGAGATTTTCATTGATGTGATTCGTGCTCATGCACCGCTGGTGATTTTCGGCGGAGGGCATGTTGGGGAGAAGATCGCCCGCCTCGCGGAGCTCATCGGGATCCCCTATATAATTGCCGACGACCGAAAAGAGTACGCAAATCGGGAGCGCTTCCCTTCGGCCGCCGCGCTCCATGCGGGCCCGTATGAGAAAGCCTTCGATACATTGCCGATAAGCAAAGAAACCTGCATAATGATCTGCACGCACGGTCATGCGCACGACCTGCTCTGCCTGCGGAAGGCGCTGGGGACCAGCGCCGCCTACATCGGCGTCATCGCGAGCAAAAATAAGGCACAACTGTTCCGTGAGCAGCTCGAGGAGGAGGGGATCAGCGTTGACGAGCGGGTGTACAGCCCTATCGGTCTTGACCTCGGCGACAGCTCGCCCGGACAGATTGCCCTGAGCGTGATGGCTGAGATCGTGAAGCTCATGTCCGGAGGCACCGGCGCCCACAAGCGCCTGGCGTGAACGTCGCCTAGAGGTAGGCACTAAATGACTGAAGGAGTAGCCCTTTTAAGCAAGGCTAACAGCCATATATTCAGACAGGGAGCGAGATTCCGGAACGGGCAGCTTATCTTCTAGTAATCCCTTTATATGCATTTCAATAGCTTCATGCATATTGCGCTCGACTTCTTCTACGGTTTTACCAGTAGCAACGCAACCGGGTAAATCGGGTGAGTAAGCCGAGTAGTTCTTCGCTGCCTTTTCTATAACCACTAAATACCGATACATGGATTACTTCCTTTCCTTTAATTGGGCCTGTTTTAAGATACTGTTCAGAGTTCCTGGCGCCAGATCATCGCCTGGATGTCCGGCAATGGTCACTCGACCTAATTTGGCTGGATGTTTATATTGGCAATGACTTCCCTTTGTTTTTACAGGATACTAACCATCTGACTCTATCAATTTAATTATATCACGGACTTTCATTCACTTTATTTGTTTTAGTAAAGACCGCAATTCTAGAACAGGTTTCGGAAAATCATGCCAGCGATTCTCCCAGCATACTAAACGATCAAAAGAATCTAGCGGATGATTCCAATTTGAGCGCGACAAGATATACTTTAATTCTACCTTAAACTCGCAATTTTTCCGATCATCATAGCATACAGCGTCGATACCCTTGCCTTTGTTCAATTCGAGAATCTGCCATGGAATAATTCCTTTAGCACATAGTATAGAAAATAGTGCGATTACCCCCGATTCATCTTGTGGGGCATAAGGAAATCCCTCCATCCCTGTTCTCTCCCATTTCTTTCTCCTTGTCCTTTGAGGTATTGGGGGAATCGCCCGCGCTTGCTCCTTAATTGGTTCGTAATGCTCTTCCTTGGGTGCCTGATTATCTTCTTTTGGCTTCTCGGCAGCAGGTTTTATCTTCAAAGAAGCTGGCAATCTGACTTTGCCTTGTAGAATAGCGTTTTCGATAAATACTCCTAAGGTCAACCAGCGCTTTTTGGGAAACCACAACTTGAATTTCTTTTGTTCTAGGGTCTTTGGGAATCTGCCGAGCTGATTAATCGCTTCCTGGAGACGGACAAAATATATTTCATCAGGGATGAATTTATTTCTTATCTTCGGCTTGTAACCGGCCTTTGTACAGTAGGCCGACCATGTTATTCCGCCTTCCCGAATTTGATAATCAGAAAACTGTGCTCCATGATTGAGATAGTCCCGCTTGCCGAGTTCATCGCCTGGTTTTAACCCGATATTGCGAGCAACTCTTCGAATATCATCTACAATTTCCTGTTTCACAATTGACATTATAGCTCATATGTAGGCCGTTTGCAGTCGTGGATTGAAAATTAGACTGTGCTGGGATATACTATTGCCTCGTCGGAGAGATAGCTGGTTATGATAATAACCGTTTCACTTTTTGGTGAGTATAGAAAATACGCCCGCGAGGCAGAGTTCGAGATCGAGATACCCGAGCAGGGGACCGCGCTCACCATCGTTGAGAAGCTAGGCATACCGCGCTCTCCATCGCTCTGGGTGCTCGTGGATGGGAAGCGCGCATCGCTTGATCATGAATTACATGAAGGGAGCAGGGTTTCGTTCTTCCAACCAGTGGGCGGGGGCTAATATTTTTGTAGGGGCTGGATTTATCCAGCCCGCAGTGATAAGGAACGGGCGTGATGAATCACGCCCCTACGGGTAGTGCACAAGAAGGTTTGTCATGGGCACATACAAATATATCGGCAAGAGAATCGCGAGGATTGACGCCAGGCCGAAGGTTGATGGGAGCTTGAAGTATCCCTCCGACCTCTACGTGGAGGGTATGATCTGGGGCAGGGTGCTCAGGGCGAGATATCCTCACGCGCTCATCAAGTCGATCGACACCTCTGAGGCGGAGCGGTTGCCCGGTGTGGTGGCGGTGCTCACGCACAAAGACATACAGGGTTCCAATCGGTTCGGCATCGAGCGCCAGGATCAACCGGTGCTCTGCGAGGACAGGGTCCGCTATGTCGGGGACGCGGTGGCGCTCGTGGGCGCTGAGACAAAAGAGATCGCCGAAGAGACGCTCAGCCTGATCAAAGTTGACTACGAACAACTTCCTCTGGTCGATGATCCACGAAGGGCCCTGGAGAAAGATACAATCAAACTTCACGAGAAGGGGAATATCGTCCACGAGCTCCACTTCACGCGCGGCGATATACAGAAGGGTTTTTCTCAAGCGGATGTCATTGTCGAGAACACGTACTCAATGCAGATGATGGACCACGCCTTCCTGGAGACCGAGGCGGGCCTCGCCTATGTTGACATGGACGGCGTACTCACCATTCACTCCTGCGGCCAGTACGCATTCAGAGACGTGACACAGATAGCCCGGGCGCTCGACCACCCTCCGGAAAAAATACGGATGATCGAACCATACACCGGCGGCGCGTTCGGCGGCAAGGACGAGGTGACCGTCCAGATACTCCTGGCCCTGCTGGCGCTAAAGACGGGCAGGCCGTCGAAGATCTGGTTCGGGCGGGAGGAGCACTTCATCTCGTGCACGCACCGCCATCCCGTAGAAATGAGGGTGAAGACGGGCGCCACGAGGGGAGGAAAGCTCATCGCCCATGAGGTGTGGGCACTTCAGGATGGGGGTGCCTACGCGAGCCTGAGCGGGCCGGTGCTCTGCCTGGTGGTCGAGCACTGCTGCGGCCCGTACCTGATTCCCAACCTCAAGGTGGATGGCTGGGCGGTCTATACCAACAATGGCATGAGCGGAGCGTTCAGGGGATTCGGGGCCACGCAAGCCCACGTGGCGATGGAATCGCAGATGAATATCCTGGCGGAGAAACTGGGTATGGATCCACTCTCCCTGCGGGCCAGGAATGTGATCAGGCGAGGGGACATATTCGGCATCGGCCAGGATATGGTCATGGCGTTCGGGGTCGACAAGTCGCTGGAGAAGGCGATGGAGCACCCACTCTGGAAGGGGCGCGAGCGCCTCAAGCGTGAGGTCAATGACGGCAGCGTGAATAACAGATGGAAGAGGCGCGGGATCGGCGTCGCGTGCTCCTTCCAGGGGAGCGGCCTCGGGAAGGGGTTGCCGGACTACGCCGCCACCACGCTCGAGTTGAACACGGACGGATCGATCAATCTTTTCCAGGGCACGATAGAGATCGGGCAGGGGAGCTACACGGGGATCGCCCAGGTAGCGGCTGAGATCCTTGATGTGCCCCTCGATCGGATCCACTTCGTAGGCGGCGACACAAAAAAGACGCTGGATTCGGGGACAACAACGGCCTCCCGGGTCATGTATGCCGCGGGCAAGGCGACACTTCTCGCGGCGAGAGAAATGATACGGAGGTTGAAAGAAGAGGCGGCGAAGAAACTGAACGTGTCTCCTGACATGCTGGTCGTGGAGGAAGAGGCAATCCGCGTCAAAGGAGGAAAACAATCCTTAACGTACCACGAAGTCGCAGGTGCGCTCAAGGAGCCGCTCAAGGCGGAAGGGGTATTCAATATTCCTCTCGCGGACAAGGAGTTTTCAATCGGTCTTCCCCACCTTGTATTCTGCTCCAACACGCAGATCGTACTCCTCGACGTCGATACCCTGACGGGTGAGGTGGAGGTGAAGAAAGTTGTGGCGATCCCCGACTGCGGGACAGTCATCAACCCATTGAATGTGGAGGGGCAGAGTGAGGGAGGGATTGTCATGGGGATGGGGTACGCGCTCTATGAAGAGAATCTGCTCGAGAAGGGGTATTTCAAAAATACCAGCCTCTCCACGTATATCCTCCCCTCGAGCTGGGAGGCCCCCGAGGTGGAAACCTGCCCCGTGGAGGTGCCTGAGGAATCGGGCCCGTTTGGCGCGAGGAGCGTCGCCGAGGTGGTGACCACGCCGACCGCCCCCGCCATACTCAACGCGCTCTATGACGCGATCGGCGTCAGGTTCACGGAGCTGCCGGTGACGCCGGAGAAGATAATCGCGGCGCTGGCAGAGAAAAAGCAAGATTGATTATCACCACGGAACCACGGAGATTAACGTTCGGCACAGATAAACACAGATAAACACAGATGGACACAGATGGACACAGATAATGGGAACAGGATGGACGGGGATGGCCACGGATTGAGTGGAGAGGGGAACCACTGCAGAGAAAGACATAACCACTGAAGACACTGAAGGCACTGAAAGATTCAAACAAACGGTACCTCAGTGTATTCAGTGTTTTCAGTGGTGAGAAATAATCTGTGTTTATCCGTGCGAATCTGTGTTCATCTGTGGTTCACCTTGAATGCAGAGAAAAAAGGAAATGATAAAAGTGCGATTCATTGCGAACGGTAAAAGGGTGGAGGTGGAGACTTCTCCGACCCGGACGCTCCTGGACATCCTCCGCGAGGATCTCGGCCTCACCGGGACGAAGGAAGGATGCGCAAAAGGAGAGTGTGGCGCCTGCACGGTCGTCATGGACGGGAAGGCCGTCACATCGTGTCTGGTGCTGGCGGCGCAGATCGAGGGTCGTAAGATTCTCACCGTCGAGGGGCTCGCGGAGGACCGGATTGGCAAGGCGCTCCAGGACGCATTCGTGGAAGCCGGTGCCGTCCAATGCGGCTACTGTATCCCGGGGTTCTTGATGTCAGCCCGTGCGCTCCTTGCCGAGAATCCGAAGCCGCGTCCTGAGGAGATCAAGGAGGGGCTGTCCGGAAATATCTGTCGCTGCACGGGCTACGTGAAGATATTTGATGCGGTCGCGCTCGCCGCACAGAGATTGGCACGATGAGAGATATTAAAACATATTCACCCAGGAAACTCTTAGAAGCGCTAGAGATGCTCGCGGAACATGGCCCGGAGATCAGAGTCGTCTCCGGCGCGACAGATCTCATTGTGCAGGTTCTTGAAAAGAAGAAGGAACCACACGCCCTCCTTGATATCAGCCATCTCGATGAGCTCCGCTACATAAAAAAGGAAGATGGATCGATCAGGATTGGCCCTCTCACCACTCATCGGGAAATAGAAAGATCACCGGTAATAAGGCGCGCCGCGCCGCTCCTCTGCGAAGCGGCCTTTCTCGTCGGTTCCCCACAGATAAAAAATATCGCGACGATCGGGGGAAATATTGCGAATGCGTCTCCCGTGGCCGATTCGATTCCTCCCCTGATGGTGCTGGGGGCTGTGCTGACCTTGAGGTCTCGCTCGGCCGAACGGTGCGTCCCCGTCGCCGAGTTTTTTACCGGACCCGGGAAGACTGTGCTGCGGCCTGATGAGCTTCTTGTTGATATTTCATTTAATAGACCAGGAGCCGGAGAGGTCAGTTTTTACGAGAGGCTGGGGCAGCGGAGGCTCCTCTCAATCTCGAAAGTGGGAGTGGCATTCCGGGCGAAGGTTGAGCGGAAGAGGATGTCCGGCGTCGCGGTGGCACTCGGTGCGGTCGCCCCGACGGTGATCATGGCTCCGCGCACCGCAGCTTTCATGGAAGGGAAAAACTACTCTGAGGATCTTGTTGCACAGGCCGCCAGGATAGCCGAGGGAGAGTCCAGAGGGATCACCGATTTACGCTCCACGGCTGATTATCGCAATAAGATGGCCGGTGCGTTGCTGCTCCGGGGCCTCGCCCGAGTTATGGTTTGACTAGAACCACAGATAAACACAGATAACATCATAAGTCAAGAAAGCGGTGACTAAAAAATCTGTGTTCATCCGTGTGTATCTGTGTCCATCTGTGGCCATACGTCGTGTTATAGTGGTTGGCATATATATTTCTCTTACAAGGAAGGAGACAGAATGATCAGGTCGAAAATACGCAGCGTGCTGGCGGACACAACCGACCCGAACAATGTGTTGCTCACGGATGCGCAACTCAAGAGCGAAATAGAAAAGTGCGAATACTGCGCCGAGAAGCCATGCAAAGTTACGTGTCCGTGCGACTGCTCTCCGTTTGATTTCATTATGGCTGCAAAGGTGGGGAATCCATCAGACATTAAGCGATCGGCCGCGCTGATTCTGAGTCAGAACCCGCTTGGGGGGATTTGCGGGATGGTGTGCCCCGACTGGCACTGCATGAAGGCGTGTGTCCACGAGCGATTCGATTCCGCAGTCAATATCCCCGCCGTGCAGGCGACCATCATTGCGAAGGCGAAGGCAATGGGCGTGATGCCGAAGTTTGAACGAGCGCCCCTCAAAGGTAAAAAGGTGGCGGTTATCGGGGCCGGGCCTGCGGGTCTTGGTGCGGCTATCGTACTCGCCCAAGAGGGGTACGCGGTGGATATCTTTGAGAGCGAGCGCCAGGCCGGCGGGATGTGCTCGTGCATACCCGAGTACCGCCTGCCCAAGATGGTGCTGGAAGGGGACCTCAAGTTTGTGTTCTCCATGGAGCATATAAAACTGCGCACGGGGAGGAAAATCACTGATCCGGAAAAACTACTCCCCAGGGGATATGATGCAGTAGTGGTGGCGACGGGGCTCTGGGCGCCTGTCAGGATGGGGATACCGAACGAGGAGAAAGCAATCTTCGGCCTTGACTACCTTAAAAGGCCTGGGAGCTATCGGCTGAGGGGCCACGTGGCGGTGATCGGGGGTGGGGCGAGCGCGCTTGACTGCGCGGTGACGGCGAAGCGGCAGGGCGCGACGAGGGTTGAGATGTTCGCATGTGAGAGTGTCGGCGAGATGCCGCTCACTCCGAGGGAACGCCAGGAACTCCTCGAGCACGGAATCGATGTGAGCGGTCGCACGCGCGTGACGGCGATAAGGGTCAAGGGGAAAAAGATCGCGGGTCTCTCGACTATCAAAGTAGCGCTCCCGCCGGGGAAGAAATTCAACCTCAGGGACATCAAGAAAGCACCGGGGACTGAGCAGGAGCGCAGCGATATCGAGCATGTGGTGATCGCGATAGGGGCGCGTCCGGAGGTGAAGCGGATAAAACATCGCGCGATATTCCATGCCGGCGATGTGGTCAACGGCCCCTCCACGGTTGTTGAGGCGACAGCATCAGGCAAGAACGCCGCCGCTGATGTGGACTTCTTCCTGACCGGAGGCAAGAAACCAAGGGTCGCGAAGCCCATGAAAAGCCCGGTTGCGGTGCCGGGTTATGACTTTGAACCTGTCCCACTCGAGACTGATTTCTTCGGGATGAAGCTCAGCTCGCCGTTCCTCCTGTCGGCATCGCCCGCGACGGACGGATTCGAGCAGGTGAAGGCTGGTTACGACGCGGGCTGGCCGGGGGCGATACTGAAGACCGCGTTTGACAACCTGCCGATCCACATCCCCGCAGAGTACATGAACTGCTTCACCGAGAAGACCTGGGGCAACTGCGATAACGTTTCAGAGCACACGCTGGACAGGGTTTGCACGGAGATTAAAAAGCTCATCAAAATGTATCCTGACAGGCTCACGGGTGCTTCCACGGGGGGAACTGTCACCGGAAATGACGTGGCAGATAAAAGATCATGGCAGAACAACACCAGGAAACTGGAGAATGCGGGGGCGAGGTTCATCGAGTACAGCCTATCCTGCCCCCAGGGGGGAGAGGGAGCCGAGGGCGACATTGTATCGCAGAACGCCGCGCTCACTGCGAAGATCATCGACTGGGTGACGGAGATGGGGAAACCGGAGATCCCCAAGCTCTTCAAGCTCACCAGCGCAGTCACCGACATCAAGGTAATCCTCAGGGAGGTCAAGAAGGTGCTGGACAAATATCCGCACAAAAAGGCGGGGGTAACCCTTGCGAACACGTTTCCAACGCTCGCCTTCAAACCGGGGGAGAAGAAGGAGTGGGAGGAAGGCATTGTCGTCGGCATGAGCGGGGCGGGAGTGACGCCGATCAGTTATCTCTGTCTCGCCAGCGCGGGCCGGATGGGCGTCCCCATCTCGGGGAACGCCGGCCCAATGGACTACAGGGCGGCCGCTGATTTCCTCGCGCTCGGCACAGGGACGGTGCAGTTCTGCACGATCGTCGAGAAGTATGGCTACGGTATCATTGACGAACTGAAATCGGGGTTGAGCCACCTGATGGCGGCACGCGGTATACAGTCCGTTCGCGAGCTCGTGGGAATCGCGCAGACAAGGCCGATCAGGGACTTCATGGCGCTGGGTGCGGAGAAGAAGGTTTCAGAAACCAATCCAGACCTCTGCGTGAGCTGCGGGAACTGCACGCGCTGCCCCTACATGGCGATCACGCTCGACAAGGATAAGCACCCGGTCACCGATGCCGAGAAGTGCGTCGGCTGCGGCCTCTGCGTGCTACAGTGCTTTGTCGGAGCCCTCTCTCTCAGAAAGCGCACGCCGAGGGAGAAGAAGGCGGCCGGAAAATAAGGCATGGTGGACGCATAGATGTGTGGGACATCTCGCATCACGCGAGGAGGAGCAGCAATGGCGCTGCGGGAAGAATATGAGAAATTCGGCAATTGGCTGTTCAGGTGGCGCAGCTACGTGCCCCTTTTGCTCATTGCCTTGTTTTTTTTCGAATTGAAACATTTTCGATATCCATGGAATAGTGAATTCTGGGATCAGTGCTGGGAAATCTTCTGTCTGGCGATATCCTTTTTCGGATTGGGCATCAGGGTCGTCACCATAGGTTCGACGCCGAAGCGCACATCTGGAAGAAATACCATATCAGGGCAAGTCGCCGATGCGCTCAATACCAGCGGGATGTATTCTGTGGTGAGAAACCCGCTCTATCTGGGAAATTTTTTCATCGTGCTCGGGATTTTATTATTTATGCGGTCATGGTGGATGACGCTGACGGTTGTCCTCTTGTTCTTCATCTATTATGAGGGAATAATGTTTGCGGAAGAAGAATTCCTGCGGAGGAAGTTCGGAACGGTTTATTTAGAATGGGCGGCGAATACTCCGCTTTTCATTCCACGGCTCAAAAATTGGCGCCCGCCGAGTATGCCATTCTCATGGAGGAAGGCAATGAGGCGTGAATATTCAGCCTTTTTTGCCATTATCACATCTTTCACACTGCTGGAGATTATCGGTGATATCTATGCAGAGGGCAGGTTTGTGCTCGATCCCGTGTGGGCTGTGATCTTTGTGATGGGTTTGATTGTATACATAGTTCTGAGAAGCCTGAAAAAGAAGTCATACCTACAGTAAGGTGAGGGCTACTAATTTGCTACCAGAAAAGGGATGAGGCGTGCGTAGTGCAGGGAACGCTTAAGGGTTCCCTGCGGATCTGAATAATTTTGTAACTAATTCCAGGGGAGGATAGTATGACAGGTAAAACCGGGGAGATGCTTATAGGGAACGGCATCGTCATTACGCTTGGCGAGAACAATAAGGTTATACATGACGGAGCGGTGTGGATAAGGGGAGAAGTCATAGAGGCAGTGGGGAAGACCGCTGCGCTCAGGCAAAAGGCGGCCGGGGCGGTGTTCATCGACGCCAAGGGCAAGGTCGTCATGCCCGGGATGATCAACGCGCACATGCACCTCTACTCGACGTTCGCGAGGGGACTGTTACCCAAGCAGCCGCCCCCGGCGAACTTCGTGCAGATACTGGAGCGGCTTTGGTGGCCTCTCGACAAGGCGCTGAATAAAGAAGATATTTTCTACAGCGCTCTCATCCCCCTCATCGAGTGCATCCGGAGCGGCGCCACGACCATCCTCGACCACCACGAGAGCCAGGGGTATCAGAAGGGCTGCCTCGACCCGATCGAGGACGCCCTGCGAAAAACAGGAGTGCGCGGCTGCCTCTGCCTCGGCGTCTCCGACCGCTATGGCAGGGGGAAGGAGGGGATTGAAGAGAACATCCGCTTTATAAAAAATATCCAGAAGAAGCAAAAGAATGGAAATGAGCTGGTGTCGGCCATGTTCGGCCTCCACGCACTATTCACGGTGGGGGAGGGCACGCTCGCGGAGTCTGTGGCCGCGGCGGACGACCTTGGCGTCGGCATCCACGTCCATGTGGCCGAGGACGCCGCCGACCAGGCAGTCAATGAGAAAAAGTACAGCCAGCGCGTGGTGCGCCGCCTGAACAGGGCGGGCGGCCTCGGCCCGAAATCGCTCGCCGTCCACTGCGTGCACGTGAACTCCGCTGAGATGGATATTTTGAGGAACACCAAGACTCCCGTGGTGCACAACCCGCAGTCCAACATGAACAACGCGGTGGGGGTGGCGCCTGTCATAAAAATGCTCGCGAAGGGCGTCCTGGTGGGCCTCGGGACCGACGGGATGACCGCAAATATGCGCGATGAGGTGCGCGTGGCGAACATTCTCCACAAGCTTGCCGCGAGGGATCCGCGCGTCTTCTTCGTCGAATCCTGCGCGCTTCTTCTCCGGAACAACGCGGCAATCGCGCGCCGCCACTTCGCAAAGCCGGTGGGCTCGCTCACAAAGGGGGCATACGCCGATCTGATCATTCTTGACTACGATCCGCCCACTCCTCTCAATGAGGGCACGTTTCTCGGCCACTTCCTCTTCGGGCTCTGCGGGGCGAGGGTTGATACGACCATAGTGAACGGGAAAGTCCTCATGCGCGGAGGGGATCTGCTCACCGTGGACGAGGAGAAGATCTGCGCGAAGTCCCGCGCACTCGCCCAGGCATTCTGGCGGCGATTCTAAGGATCCGCCTTCCTCCCCGTAGCCGACACTTAAGTGTCGGCTACGGCTGTGGATAGCTCCTTAATCCTTTGCAGATCAATATGATATGAATATCTATCTCGTGGCGATTCTGGCCATTCTTATTGGGAGCTACCTCCTGGATCTGATTGCCGATCTCTTGAACCTCCGGCATATCGACCCTTGCCTGCCAAATGAATTCAAGGACGTATACGATCCGTTAAAGTACGGAAAATCGCAGGATTACCTCAGAGAAAACACAAAGCTCTCGCTCATGGCCGACGGTCTGATGACGGCGCTCACGATAGGATTTATCCTGTTCGGCGGCTTCGACAGCGTTGACCGCTTCGCCAGGAGTTTCGGCCTCGGCCGGATCTCCACCGGCCTTATATTTGCCGGGGGGGTGATGCTCTTATCTCAGTTATGCCATGTTCCATTTGACGCATACCACACCTTTGTCATCGAGGAGAAGTTCGGGTTCAACAAAACCACTCCCGGAACTTTTATCACGGATATTCTTAAGAAATGGCTTCTCGGCGCACTCCTGGGGGGCATTCTGTTTTCAGCTGTCATCTGGATCTTCCGCGCGGCCGGCCCATTGGCGTGGCTCTACTGCTGGGGTGTTGTAGCGCTGTTTCAGCTCGGCATCATTTTTATAGCACCCGCGGTCATCATGCCCATTTTTAACAAATTCACACCGCTGGAGGACGGAGAACTTAAGACCGCCATCGAGGGCTACGCCGGATCTCAAAACTTCAAAATGAAAGGCGTATTCAGAATGGACGCCTCCAGGCGCTCCAGCAAATCGAACGCCTTTTTCACCGGCTTTGGAAAGCTGCGGAGGATCGTGTTGTTCGACACGTTAATTCAGAAACACACAGTGGACGAGCTTGTTTCTGTCCTCGCGCATGAAATGGGTCACTACAAAAAGCGGCATGTGCTCACATCCACTCTTTTCATGGTGCTGACCACAGGCCTCATGTTCTTCATCCTTTCCCTCTTCATTAATAATAGAGGGCTTTTTGAAGCCTTCGGGATGAGTCATATCTCCATTTATGCGAGCATCTTCTTTTTCGGTTTCCTCTTTATTCCGATACAAACGGCACTCTCCATATTCGGCGAGATCCTCTCTCGGCGGCATGAATATAAAGCCGACGCATACGCAGCAATGACCTATGGAAAGCCGGGAGCGATGATTTCTGCCCTGAAGAAGTTGAGTGTCGACAATCTCTCTAATCTGACGCCCCATCCGTTCAAGGTGTTTCTGGACTACAGCCATCCCCCCGTGCTCCAGCGGATTGCCGCCCTGCAAAAGTACTCCTCGGTGCGTGCCGAGTGAGGCGTTCATGATAATCATCACGGGAGCTGAGAGCGCCTCTACGTCATTGCGTGCAGCGCGGTGATGAACCAATCGATCTCTATAATCAGAGTGATTGCATTGTGGGATTGCTTAGGTCGTTCCACTCCCTCGCAATGACATGTTCACGTACAAAGTTCACACTACTGCATATACTATCCCTCATCGCCATCCGCAGAGATCCCATTGCGGATTCCGGGCAGTGCGCTATACTATCCACCCCCCGGAGGGAGGGGCGTTCCTCGCCGGGTCACGGGAAAAAAACGAAGGAGTTTGCCATGCCCACTATCGTAAAAACAATTGTGCTTCTTGTCCTCTCGAACGTCTTCATGACCTTCGCCTGGTACGCCCACCTCAGGAATCTCTACGACAAGAAATGGTTCATCGCCGCAATCGCGAGCTGGGGGATCGCGCTCTTCGAATATCTCCTCCAGGTTCCGGCGAACCGGATCGGGTATGGCGTTTTGAACCTCCCGCAGCTCAAGATTATCCAGGAGGTTATCACCCTCTCGGTTTTCGTGCCGTTCGCCCTCCTCTACATGAACCAGCCGGTGAAGCTGAACTATGCCTGGGCCGGCCTGTGCCTGATGGGGGCGGTCTATTTCATATTCCGCGGTTAGGTCTTGCGATATGATTACAAGAGGATTTTTCACGATCGTGCTTTGCGGTTGACAATCGGATTGGCGAGCGCTATCGTGTTTTAGAGAAGGGCTGATGGCGAATTTTATGAGCAGAATGCGCTATTCTGCCCGCTGAAAAGGAGGAGCGCTATGGGCATCCACACGCTGGTTGTCGCAATTATAGTCATATTTTTTGCAGGGATCAGGATTGTGAGGCCGACGCACCGCGGCCTCATCGAGAGGCTCGGCAAGTATCACAGATTCGCCATGCCTGGGTTCCACTGGATCATTCCCTTGATCGACCGGATGTATCAGGTGAACACCACCGAGCAGATGGTTGACGCGCAGCCGCAGGAGATCATCACCAACGACAACCTGAACGCGCGCGTGGATGCCCAGGTGTATTTCAAGGTGAAGTTAGACGAAGAGAACGTGAAGAGTTCCCAATACAACGTGAACAATTACAAGTGGCAGATCGTGAATCTGGCCAGAACGACGTTGAGGAACATCATCGGCACCCTGACCCTGAAATCAGCCAATAGCGAGCGGGGCAAGATCAACGAGGAACTCCACAAAACGCTGTGCGAGGAGACGCATAACTGGGGCATCGATATTGTGAGGACGGAGTTGAAGGAGATAGACCCGCCCAAGGACGTGCAGGAGACGATGAACAAGGTGGTGAAGGCCGAGAACGAAAAGATCGCCGCGATAGATTATGCCACGGCGACCGAGACGGCGGCCGATGGCCAGAAGAGAGCGCAGATCAAGCAGGCCGAGGGCATCAAGCAGGCCATGATACTGAAGGCGGAAGGGGAAGCCGAAGCCATCAGGTTGGTCAATGAAGCCGCGCAAAAATACTTTGTCGGGAACGCCCAGGTCCTGAGGCAGCTCGAGGCCGTGGAGAAGTCGCTCCAGAACAATGCCAAGGTGGTGCTCCCCTCCGACACGGAGCTCATCAATGTGATCGGCGAGCTCGCCGGGGTGATCCCGCTCAAACGGGAGCAGCGGCAGGAGAAGTAGGCGAGCGTGACGACTCTTGATCAGGCGCTCCCCGGTAGAACCAGATGAGGAAAAACAGACTCACCTTCGTTGTCTTTGTCATGCTCATCATGACCGACATCGGGGAGAGCATCGCGGAGCTGTTGCTGAAGAAGGGGCTCCTGCACACCGGCATCCTTTCGGTGAGCCTCGACAACCTCCTGGAATTCGTCGCGCGCAATGCCTCCTCGTGCTTGATCTGGTGCGGGGTCGCGGTGTACGTGGTGAACTTTCTCATCTGGATTGCCGCGCTCTCGCGAGTCGATTTGAGCATCGCGTTGCCGGTGGCGAGCACCAGTTACCTCTTTGTCCCAATCCTTTCGGTGATATTCCTCAATGAGCACGTGAGTCTCGTCAGGTGGGCCGGGGTGGCGCTGATCATTGCGGGGATCCACTTCCTCTCCCGGAGCGCGAGGAGTTAAACGGCCATTCGGGACAGATCATGCTGAAACCACTGCTGTTGATTCTCGTTGCGGAGTTATGGGGCGTCGCCGGCCAGATTCTTTTCAAAAAGAGCGTGAACTCGCTCGATCCGCCGAGGCTGCGGTGCGCGGCCTCGTATTTGAATTTCGTGCGGTGTATTTTCAAGACTCCCAAGATCTGGCTCGGGTTTTGTTGTATTGCGGTGGGCATGGTGGTATGGCTCATGGCCCTCGCCCAGACGGAGCTCAGCCTCGCCTTCCCTATCAAAAGCGCGCAGTACATCCTGATACTCATTGCCGCGAGGCTATTCCTGCATGAGAGGATAGACGCGATGAAACTCGCCGGCACGCTCTTTGTGATCGCGGGGATAGTCCTAATCACGGTGAGCTGAGCGTAGTTTTCAGGTGCGCGTTCCTCTTTTCTCGTGCCATACCAGCCACGGCTCAAGCCGTGGACTACAGAATGTAATATTTTCGTAGCCCGCCGCTTGAGCGGTGGCTGAACGCAAGAGCTTGTGCGCCCTGCTGAGTGGGATGGGCGCGGATATTACATTCTTTTTACATTTTCCTGACAATTCCCACCCGGCAATATGAGACGATTTATCAGGAAAATAGGCGCTGGTCCTTGATATAGGGCAAGGCGAATTGAGGGCTGATGGGTGGAAATATTAATTGACTACTGCCTCTTTTAATGTGCTACAATATGCGTTGAAACTACCTCCATGATCAATAAGGGGGCATATGAATATCAGACTGATAACTAAGGGCTTTTTTCTAATAACGCGAGTAGTAATCATTTCTCTATGCTTCGCGTTGCCCTGGACGGGTGCCTTTGTGCCGCGCGCCTGTTTCGGCTTCGACGCCGCTGAATTCAATGTAACAGAAAAATCCAGTGCCGCAGAAGCGGCGCGTGAATCCTCCAACAAACTGACTATTACTACCTATACGGGAGGTAATGAGGGCCATGTAATTACCTTTCCCGATTCGACAACAATGGGAATCGATTGCGGGACCGGGATCATTACTACTTTATCCCATTACCACGATGATCATTGTAGCGGCAACCAACAGTACAACAGAGATAACGTTTCCCTCGGCCAGGTCATCTACACAAGTGCTGACGGCGCAGTGACAGTGACCGTCGTTGCCACCAACGGCAGGAAAATCGGAGATGCGGACGGTAGCTGCACTTCGAACGACGAAAATGCATGTAGCATGGTCCTGTGGGTCAAATATAAGGGATTCGACTATTTAAGTGGAGGTGACCTGACAGCTTCCCCTGAAGACCGTCTGGGTTCTGCGCTTGCGGCGAGAGGCGTAAAAATAGATGTTCTTAAGGTACACCATCACGGAAGTAGCGGTAGCTCAAGTTCGAGTTTCCTCCAAAACATCTCGCCCGAGTACGCCGTTGTCTCTGGTCATGCGTCAAACCTTAAATCTGATACATTGGCCAGATTAAAAAACGCAGGGGTAAAAATAATCTATGACACCTATAACGATCAAAATGACCCCCAGTTCAAGTACTCGGGCGGCGACATCACGATCAGTACCAATGGCTCCACGTATTCCTTTTCCGCGCCGAATTTTAACGATGGCCCCTTTCAGGTAGATGAATATGTCCCTCCCGACGTGATCCCCCCTCATCTGCTAATTACCGAGGTTGCGCTTGGTACGCACCAAGCCCCAGAGAACCACGATTGGATCGAGCTGTATTTGCCTCTGGATGCCAGCTCTATCAAACTCAGCGATCTCTACTGGACGGATCTCGACGAGGTACAGCGCGCGGCAACAAGCACCGTGACCATCATGCCGGGAGATGTGGTGATCCTCCACGATGCACCCGGCCCGAGCGAGAACGATACGACCGGCAAGCGGTCAAACGGATGGTGGGATATCTATGTTGAGAACCCCTGGAGCGGGACATGGAATGCCTACGACGATCAGTTTGCCATCTGCTCACAGAAATCAATAAAACCAGCCCCGGAGACCATTATTGACGCGGTGGTATGGTCAAACGACGATGGTTCGATGCTTGCCGATCAGGTTGCCAACGGAAACTATCTGATCGGGGCGTATCACTGGGGCGATCCGACAGCCGGCAGCGGCTCCTTTTCGACCACCAACGAGGGGCCTGCCGTAGGCAATATCAGGGACGGCTACGCCCAGCGCATCACTAAGATAGACACAAACAGCAAGGCGGATTGGCAGATATCTCCGACCAATTCCGAGGGCACACCTCCGCCGGAACCTACACCGATCCCGCCGCCGCCGCCCACGCCGCCGCTGGTCGAGCTGGTTCTCAGTTCGTCAAACCTCGCAGCGGGTGAGATGCTCACCGTGAGCGTGGTGGTACAGCCTGTCACCGGCAGGCCGTTCGACGCATACGCGGTGATTGCCGGCAAGGCAGGGACATTTTCAATTCAATCCGGAAACCACCTGCGGCGGTGGATCATTCCCATCGTCCGGGATATCCCAGCGCTGCCGCAGGGCTATTCGGGGGTGCTGCTGAACATGACCGTACCGCAGGGTGTGTCGGGCGACTACCGGGTTGTCGCCGGTCTCGTGGACGCCGGAGGCAAGGTGAGAGGCCCGGCCAGCGCCTTCGCATACGATGTCGAGCATCTCTCGGTGAAATAAGAGCGCCGCCCCGCCCTTACGGCCTCGCATGTATCTAGTTGCCTCTGATGCCTTCATGTCCGCGCCCTGGGCGCGTGCTATTTCCTTTTAAGACTGTTCTCATTTCCGCCCCCGATTTTAAAATAGTAAAGGTATGCCCCCTTCCTCGCATACTTATCAACCAGCGTGTATTTCTTTTTTACGTTCTTGAGAATGAGTGAGCGCTCATTCACCTTTCCCCTGCAGTGCGAAAAAACAATCCAGAAGCGGTCAGCACTCTGGTCTCTGAGAAATATATCCAGGTCATCAATGTATATTTCTGGATCATTGCGGGGCGGCGGACAGGTAGTCACGTTTGTGTCAGTGCCGGAATAGTAATATGTGAATGCCGGTGCGGCGCCATAGTAGACGTAGACCCTGTCGCCCTGGCGCATATTTTTTTGAAGATACCTCACCACTGGCCTCATTTCTTCACGTTCCTGGGGGCGCAGTATGTTATTTTCAACCGCATAAGACAACATAAGGATGGGGACGAGAGCGGCGACGAAGTACACGAGGGCGCGTCGTTTGGATTTTTTGATGAGTCGTGTTGCGGTCGCCACACCTTTTGCCATGACGAGATAGAGGAGGGGGCCGATAAATAGCATGAGTCTGTTCCCGGCGGGATATGCTTTCATCGCCGATGCCGCAAGGATCAAGAAGAGCGTCGCCAGGAAACACACGTTGAGGTAGCAATATTCTTGTGGCTTCCACACCGCTAAACCGAAGACGAGTGACGTGGCTAAAAATATCCCGCCTGCTTTGACGGGGACGAAGAACTGGCTCATGTCTTTAAGTTTTTCCCAGTTCCACTGCGCAAAACCACCAAGCGACTGTGTATCCGCGAAGTCCTTGGCCCAATACTCGGCGAGTACTGGGGTGGCGTTTTTGGATGCGTACAGCGTGAACATTAAAAGCCAGGCGGTAATGACACATACGTTTGCAGCGCCTAGCCGCCTGAGGGGAAACATTCCTCCGCACAGAAATATGCTTGTGAGGAGGGCGATATTTACTCCTAAGAGGGTGAAGACGGCGCTGTATGAGAAACCAATGACGAGGGTGCCGAGGATGGTATATAAAAAGTATGCGCCGGGGCGTTCTCTGTGCCTCAGAACTGTGAGGCCTGCGAGGAAAAGTGCCACGGTGAAAAATGCCTCGCCGGAGTACTGCTTGAACTCCTTGCTGTAGTATATCAGAGAAGGGGAAAAGGCAACGAGGGCAGAAGCATAGAGAGCAAGATCGGGACCGAAGATTTTTCTGATCGGGCAATAGATGAGAAGTATCGTGCCAATCCCCATGAGTACGGGAAGAAGGCGCAGTACGATTTCGGAATGGCCTAAGACGACAACAAGCCACCGGGCGGCTACAGCGAACATAAAGGGAGGTTTGGCCTGATAGGGGTAGGTGAGGATTGTTCCCAGGCTGTGGTGAATAATGCCATTGGCAAGGCGTGCTTCGTCAAACCAGAGCGACCTGTACCCCAGACCATAAAGCCTGAGCAATATTCCCATTGCACTAATGCCCAGGGCAGCTAGTGTGAAAAGTGATGTCTGGCGGGCGGTCATCCGTGGGGCATTCATGTGAATGGATACATAGGGTTTAGAACCGTTTCCTCTCCACCGGCCTGCCGTACTGGTCCGCGCCCAGGCCGGGGCCGTAGGCGTCGGGCTTGACGCGGAGCGTTGCGTCGGGGGATGCGGGGGGTGCGTTCAATCCCTCGGTCTTCGGCGACCAGAAGAAAGGTCTCCCCGAGGCGTCGGCTTCTATGCCGGGGCCGTAGGCGTCGTGCCTGGCCGGCGGAAGGAATCCGTCGCTCGAGACAGCAAAGCCGTACTCCTTGTCGCCGGCGAGCAGTGCGGCGACGTTCCAGGAAAAGATGATCACGAAACAGGCGAGGGAGAAAGTCAATTTCATAACGGCCGCTCCTTTCATTGAGGCAGGCTTAGAAGAGGATGTAGAAGACCACCACCTCCATTGACGATAGCATAATCTGGGCACGGAGACAAAGGGCATATCCGCTGGACTATAAATGTTTGACACGTCATTGCGAGGAGTCCCGCTAAGCGGGACGACGAAGCAATCTGTCAACTTATTGAGGGGCAAGAGATTGCTTCTCCCGCTTTGCGGGATCGCAATGACAGCGCGTGGATGGGTAAAAGATTAGGCACTCCCATTAATAAAATCCGCGCTCATCCGTGAAATCAGTGGATGATCGTCCATACTGTTTCCCCACTATAACTGAGGGGTTACCTTATCCCGCGGAATCGCGTTGTACAGTTGCCATGATGATGATACTGTGTAGCTGCGCTCCGGCTGGACATGAGGATATTATGAAGAGTGTCCCCATTGAAGTGGTGATATTTGATTTCGACGGCACACTCGTCCACCTGGCGATCGATTTTGGCAGGATGCGGGATGAGATGATCGCCATCGTGCGCTCACACGGCGTGGACGATCCAGCCCTCTTCAGTCTCCGCGTCTGGGAGCTGGTGAATGAGGCCGCCATTTGTCTGGAGAAGCGCGGGGGAGCGGCGTCACAGATGCGTGCGGAGGCGTATGAGGCTATCGAGTCAATTGAACAAGAGGCGGCGCGGCGCGCGAAGCTCATCAGCGGTGTCCCTTTAATGCTCGCGGATTTACGTTCCCGCGCAGTCGCCGTGGCAATAGTGACGCGCAACTCAGGGGCCGCCGCGCGGATAGCCTTCGACGGGATAGACGATGCCTGTGATGTCTTTCTGCCGCGTGAAGCGGTGGCGCATGTGAAGCCCCATCCCGCGCATCTCGAGAGGTGCTTTGAGATCCTCGGATCAGAACCTCCCCGGGGGCTCATGGTGGGAGATCATCCCCTCGACATTCAGACAGGCAGGCAGTTCGGCATGAGGACGGCGGGCGTCCTGACGGGGAGCGGCACGGAGCGCGACCTCAGGGCGGCGGGGGCGGACTATATCTTCGACGACGTCACGGGAGTTCTTACGCTATTTAATAAGTGATGTGAAAACGCTCTGACCACGGCTAGGGATAACCACAGATGCGTGCCACAGCCGCAAGCTTAAAGTAAAAGGTGTAAAGTATAAGGCACGAAGCATTCTTTCAACTTTCAGCTTTACGCTTTGAACTGTGGTGGGCATCTGTGTATATCTGTGCACATCTGTGATGATAGTTAAAGCTCAAAACAGGGAGGGCCCATGAAAAAGTCTCTTGGCGCGATAACGCTGGTGTATCCCACTCCGGTATTTGTCGTCGGCACGTATGATAGAGGGGGGAAGCCGAATGCGATGGCGGTCGCGTGGGGAGGAATCTGCTGTTCGAAGCCGCCCTGCGTGGCGATATCCCTCAGGAAGGCGACCTATTCCTATGGAAACATTATCGAACAGGAGGCCTTCACCATCAGTATCCCCTCCGAGGATTATGTGAAGGAAGCGGATTACTTCGGGATCGCATCCGGGAGAGACGAAGATAAATTCGCTCGTACAGGGCTCACGCCGGTGAAAAGCGACCTGGTAAACGCTCCCTATGTGAAAGAATTTCCACTCGTTTTGGAGTGCAGGGTGCTCCACACCATTGAGATCGGTTTGCACACGCAGTTCATCGGGGAAATAATGGATGTGAAGGTGGATGACAATTGCATGGGCGGCGATGGTCTTCCCGACATTGCACGAGTGCGGCCGTTTATTTTTTTGCCGGAGCACCATCGCTATCGCGGGATCGGAGAGGAGATCGGGAGAGCGTTTTTTATCGGACGAGACATCCAAAAAAAATAACGGGCCTTCAGGGCGAAGCACGCTTCACTTCGCAATACGATGGCGCAATCCCACCTATCGCACCACCATTCAGCCGGGGCGGCTGTCCCGGGGGGAACAGGGCGCCGTAGCAGGTATACACGCCGGGAGAGACGCCATCAGGAATGCGCATATCGAGAATTTTCCCTGACCATCCTTGCGGGAAGCGGACACCGCCCAGGTATGCTTTCGGTTCTGTACTGATCCCGCTGGCGCTGCAGAAATAGAACATACCATCGGGTGACCTGAAGGCAAGATAAGCATCTACCAATTGATCAACGGGCTGGATGACTGCGAGAACACTGAGTGCCCCACCTGGCAGAGCGCTTTCCCGATTCAATTTAACGACGACGAGGAATGGTTCAGGAATCGGCGTCATCGGTTCCGGGGCCGGGGGTGCAGGAGTTGGTGAGACATCAGGCAGTGGTGTCGCCGTGGGAGGAGGGGCGGGTGTGACCACGTCTGTAGGAGCGGATGTGGGGGCAACTGTCGGGGCAGATGTGGGTGCGGGCGTGGGTGTCTGAGCTGGTATTGAAGTGGGCGTCCGGGTGGGTGTCGCTGGCGGTATCGGCGTCGGTGTCTGGGTTGGTACTGAGGTGGGTGTCCGCGTTGGTGTTGCCGGTGGTATCGGCGTCGGTGTCTGGGTTGGTACTGAAGTGGGCGTCCGTGTGGGTGTCTGCGTGGGCGTTGACGTCGGCGTCCGGGTTGGAGTGGGGGTGGATGTCGGAGTTGACGTTGGCCCGACAACTTCATCTACCTGAAAGGGGCCATGGCTAAAAGAAGGATTCCCTCCCGAAAAGGAATACGTAGAGCCATCAGTGGTGATCACGATGTTGCCATTCGCCCTGTAGACCTCGGGGACATCCAAAGAATAGTTATCGGCGTAATAGATTGTATTTACCCCTGCGGATACTAAATTGCTTAATGTCGTTGATTTAGGGGATGTCGCAGTACCAGAGATGACGGCGTACTCGGGCGAGATATTTTGGAGGTAACTCAAGCTTGAGCTTGAGTTAGTGCTAGTTCCGTGATGGCTTACCTTAAGAACATCCACATTTACGTGTAACGCCACAAGCGCAGAACCCAGAGGGACTTCAACGGAACCATACAGGTCACCTGTAGTTAAATAGTCGAATCCTCCATATTTGACCCACAGAGCCATGCTCATTTGATTTTCGTCGTCCGCAGGGCATGCCACATTCACCGACCCCTGTCCAATGACCATGCCGTTGGCGGCAACGACGGTCACTGTTACACCGTCCTTGTTGTAGATGACTTGCCCGGGGTAAACGTTATTTCTATTATAATTTCCGGAGCCGCAAGCGGCACAATGATCGGTGTGGAAATGAGATTTAGTAGTGATGGTCCCACTCGCGCAATCGATCGACATTGTTGTCGAATCAGGAAAGGTAATTAGATGGCCCTCATAATAACCCTGACCATAGGTAAGAATAGTCAGTATGTTGGAGGATCCACGCGCCGCTTCTGCGGCAGTAGATTTTTCTGTTACATTGAATTCAGCCGAGTCGAAGCCAAGATATCCGCTCCTCGATAATTCGCTTGGGTATGCGACGAGCGCCGCATAAACTTTATAGGAACCGGCGGAGATCGTGCAGGGAGGTAGGGCAAGGATATCTATTGTAAGAGGTCGGTCTATCGGACCCGCACCCGTGATAATAGGATGAATCCCTTGAGCAAATGAACCGTCACCACGCAATGAATATGTTTCGCCGCCGGGCGTAACAAAAACTATGTATCCGGATACGCGTAGAGGAACGGCGCTGATGTCGAATGACAGCATCAACGGTTCCTCGGGGTAAATATCGTTTTTATTGATGTGTAAAGAAAGGGCGGAATGGCCATTGTCGCTCGGTATGACTGCGCGAGCCGAGCATAGTATAATGACTACGGTGAGAAGAGATGATGCTATTTTTACGTATGATTTAGTTGTCATAACATCGGAACATATGGTAATCCCTGACTATAAATGCCAGGATGATGAGGAGAGTCGGAGGAACAAACTTAGCCAGTTGAGACGCCACCCTTATAAGCATATTTAACCTCCCTAACTCCTACGTAATATTAGCATGATTTTCTGTGTTTGTCAAATTTCAGGACGTCAAATTTGGGATCGGATTCCTTTTGCCTTATTGCCTCAGCCATGTTTCACAATAGTGAGCAGTCGCCGAATCTCTCTTTACATTGTATCTCTTTGCAGCGTATGCCATTGCGCAAATGCCTCATTCGCCTTGCAACCTCGGCATTCATTTGCTAGAGTTGCCTCCAGTGTAAAGGTTGGGTCTCTGCCGGCTCGATTTTTTTACGGGCTCCCCATACTTTTCTCTTGGAAAACGACATGGCGACCAGAATCAAGATGATCCACTACCCGCGGAGCGCAAGGGAACTCACCGCCCTCCTTGACAAGGGCAAGGGCCGCATCGCCCCGGTAGGTGGGGGCGTGTCGTTTTCTTTTTCTTCCCCGCCGAAGATTGTTGAGCTCGCAAGCCTCAGGTCTCTCGGGCTGGACAGGATTGTCCGTGGCCAAAATGGCCTCCGGCTGGGCGCCATGGTGACCATCGCACAGCTGGCGGCCTCGCCGGATGCGGCACGCTTCAGGAATGGCCTGCTCGCTACTGCCGCTTCACGGGTGGCCGCGACTACCAACAGGAATCTTATCACCGTGGGCGGGAATGCCATCCGCCTTTTCATCTGGTCCGATCTCCCCTCCGTCTATTGCGCCATGGGAGCGGTGTTCAAGGTGAGAGGCACGAAAGGCATGAGGAAAATCTCCTGCGATGAGTTCTACGCAGCCCAGCCGCTCACTGTCCTGAAGCACACGGAGTTCCTTGAGGAGATAATCATTCCCGCCGCCGATCATCGTTCAGGGGGCGCATTTGAGAAGTTTTCGGAGACGTCAAACACGTTCGCGTTTGTCTCAGCGGCGGCGTGCGTGACGCTCGGCAGCTCGGGGAGGTGCGCTTCGGCGAGGCTTGTCATCGGAGGGCTCCGGTTATTGCCGAGGGTATCCGGAGAGGCAGCGCGCATCCTTGAGGGACACATTGCCTCACCAGAACTTATACAGAAGGCAGCCGCGGCGACAGTGGGGGCGGTGAAAGTGGTCAGGGATATCAGGGTCAGCGACGAGTATAAGAAGGAGCTCGCATCGACCGTCGCCCGCAGGGTTCTTGAGAACGCATTTCGTCTGGCAGGTGGTAAGAAATGAAGCTCATGTTGAAAATAAACGGTACGGAGAAAATAGTGGAGGCGGAGCCGGGCGAGGTGTTGCTCCACGTGCTCCGGCGAGAAGGTTACAAGGGCGCGAAGTTCGGGTGCGGGTATGGCTTCTGCGGCGCCTGCACCGTTCTTCTGGACAACGAGCCGGTGAACTCATGCCTCCTGCTCGTGGGGCTCGTAGAAGGCAGGGATATCACCACAATAGAGGGGGTGGGGGCTGTGGACAGGCTGCATCCGATACAGGAGGCGTACCTCGATGCAGGGGCTGTCCAGTGCGGATACTGCACCCCCGGTTTCATACTCGCGACGAAGGCACTTCTCGATGAGAAACCGAACCCGACGGATAGCCAAATAAAGCAGGCGCTCGATGGAAACTACTGCAGGTGCACGGGCTACGTGAAGATTGTGGATGCGGTGAAACTGGCGGCGAAGAGGATGAGGAGATGAGCACCGGGAAGAAGTTCAACGAGGTCAACCAGGTCCGCCGGAGGGTGGACGGCATCGGTCTCGTGACGGGGAGGGCGCTCTTCACCGATGACTATGACATGCCCGGGGTGCTCTCCGCGAAGGTGCTCCGCAGCTCGCACGCCCACGCCCGCATCAAATCAATAAACGTTTCAAAGGCACGGGCGCTCGATGGTGTCCGCGCGGTGCTCACCTGGAAAGATGTGCCGAGAGTGATCATCACCGAGGCGGGGCAGGGTTTCCCCGAGCCATCCCCCTACGACAAGTTCATCCTCGACAACAAGGTGCGTTTCGTGGGCGACGAGGTGGCGGTGGTCGCCGCCGAGACGACGGAGATCGCGGAGAGGGCGCTCACGCTCATCGAGGTTCACTACGAGCCGCTGCCGCCGATCTTCGACCCGCGGGAGTCGATGAGGGCGGGCGCGCCCGTGATACACGACGAGCCGGAGTGGCTGATCCCCATCCCCGTCGAGATGGACCCGAAGAAGAATCTCTGCGGGCGGGCGGATGTGACCATCGGCGACATGGGTAAGGGGTTTGCCGATGCGGACCTGGTGTTCGAAAACGAATACGAGAACCACTACGCCCAGCACGTCACCAACGAGCCGCACACCACGATAAGCTATCTTGATCCCGATAACAGGCTTGTGATCATTTCCTCCACGCAGGTGCCGTTCCACGTCCGCAGGATCGTGGCGCGCGCGCTCGAGCTGCCCGTGAAGCGCATCAGGGTCATCAAGCCGCGCATCGGCGGGGGATTCGGATCGAAGCAGGACATCGTCACGGAGCCGCTCTGCGCCGCGCTCACCCTCGCGACCGGGAGGGTGGTGAGGCTCCAGCTCACCCGGGAGGAAGTATTTACCTCATCCCGCACACGCCACCAGACCATCACGAGGCTGAAGACCGGAATAAAAAAAGACGGGACGCTGACCGCCATAGAGATGGAGTGTCTCCAGAACGCGGGGCCGTATGGGACTCATGGACTCACGGTGCTCACGAACACCGGTTCAAAAATACTCCCGCTCTTCAGGTGCTCCAACGTGAGATTCAACGCGTGGTCCGTGTACACCAACCTCTCGCAGGGCGGCGCCTACCGCGGTTACGGCGGCACACAGTCCGGCCTTGCGGTGAACATTCAGATGGACGAGATGGCGCGCGCGATCGGGATGGACCCGCCCGACCTTTACAAAAAGCTCCATATCCGCCAGGGGGAGGGCTCGCCGGTGTTTGCGGCACTGGGAGAAGGGGCCGAGGGGCACGCCATGACCATTAATTCCTGCGGCCTCAGCGAGTGCATCGATATCGTCGTCAGGGAGAGCGGGTGGGCCGAGAAGCGGAATAAACCGGGCACGGGAATTATCCGCCGTGGCCTCGGCATGGCCGTGATGATGCAGGGCTCCTCGATACCGAAAATTGACATGGCCTCCTGCTCGATGAAGATGAATGAGGATGGTTCGTTCAACCTCCTCTGCGGCGCGACTGATATCGGGACCGGCTCCGATACCGTGATGGCGAAGATCGCGGCCGAAGTTCTGGGTGTGCGGACGAACGACATCATCGTCTACTCCTCCGATACCGATCTCACTCCCTTTGATGTGGGCGCATACGCCTCGAGCACTACGTACCTGTCGGGCATGGCAGCCAAGAGGTGCGCCGAAAGTATTGCGGACCAGGTCAGAGAAGTTGCGGCGGAGATGCTGGAGGAGGATGCGGCGCGGATCAGGTTTGACGCAGGCAAGGCGATCGGCGCGAGGGGCGAGGTGACCCTCGCACAGGTCGGGACGCGAAGCCTCTACGAGAAGGACCAGCACCAGATAGCCGCGTTCGCGTCCGCCTATTCAGACCAGTCGCCTCCGCCGTTCTCCGCCCATGTGGCCGAGGTCGAGGTGGATACTGAAACCGGGAAGGTCACGGTGGTGAGATACATCACCGCCACGGATTGCGGTGTCGCCATCAACCCGCTGCTCGCGGAGGGGCAGGTCGAGGGCGCCCTGCTCAACGGAATCAGTTACGCCCTCACCGAGCGCTACATCTACAACGAAAAGGGGAGGTTGCTCAATCCCTCCTTCGGCACCTACGGCGTTTTCTTCATGCGTGACCTGCCGGAGATATGTACGTTCCTTGTCCCCACTTACGAGCCCACGGGGCCGTTCGGCGCGAAGTCCATCGCCGAGGTCTGCATCAACGGCCCATGCCCCGCCATATCAAACGCCATCTTCGACGCGGTGGGGATTCGCCACCGCAAGCCGCCGTACTCTCCTGAGGTTGTATACAAAACGTTGAAAAGTAAAAAAGAGTAATTATTTTTACCGTAGAGAGAACAGAGACTAACTGTATATTTTTTGCCACGGATTTACGCGGATGTACGCTGATACAACCTGCTCTCATACTTTGGTTTTAGTGTAATTCAATCCGTGCTCATCTGCGTCAATCCGCGGCTAAAACGCTATACTGCCTCTGCACTGCGGCAAATAATTGTGAACCATGAAAATCACTCTTGAGATGCTCGGGGCCATGAAGAAGCCCCTGGGGCAGGGGCCGGTTGATGTGGAAGTAGGGGAGGGGACCACCATTGAGCGGTTTATGGTGGGGAAGCTCGGCTATAATCCCAGTCACGTGAGATTACTCTCCTACTGCATCAACGGAAAACCCGTGAAGCCATCCGCGGTTCTTGAAGATGGATGTGCGCTCAAAATCATGATGATTATTGGAGGTGGGTAATGCTTAGAACTTCGGGTTTGACCCTATCTGTCTAAACTCGAATGGGAGCATGCTCTGGAGTTTCGTAACAAATAGCAATATACATTCATCCCCGGCGATAGATTCAGATGGTACTATTTATATGGTTCTCTTCCGTTTTGTGTGGGTAAAAGGGGTTTATAAGGCCATCGAGACAAGGTACCATCCGGTGGTTACCATCAACCACAGGAGGTTGCCCGATGGACGAACTAACCCTTTTTACCCAGGCATTGGGGCTTACGAAGCCCTGGAACGTTGTTAATGTTGTATTCTCAAAAGAATCTGGACGACTCGATCTTAAAATAGACTTTCTCCGTGGTGCCACGTTCCTCTGCCCCACGTGTGGCAAAGGCGAGTGCCCGCTTCATGATACAAAGGAGCGCACCTGGAGGCATCTCAATTTCTTTCAGTACGAGACATATATACATGGCCGCGTCCCACGGATTAACTGTGGCGACTGCGGCATCAAACAAGTTGAAGTTCCCTGGGCCCGCCCAGGAAGTGGTTTTACCTTGCTCTTTGAAATGCTCGTGCTCCAGCTAAGTCGGGAGATGGCCGTTGATGCGGTGGCAAGCACTGTTCACGCTCGATCCAACCGTATATGGCGTATACTTCAGCACTATGTTGCCCGTGCCCGCCGAGCAGCCGATCTCTCCGGGTTCCATACTCTTGGCATTGATGAATTCTCTCTCTGCAAAGGGCATACGTATATGACTTCCTTCAGCGACATCGATGCCGCTCGCGTCGTATATGTCACGGAAACCCGTAGAAAAGAGGTCATTGGAGAGTTTACTGAGGATCTGTTGTCTCGCGGCTACGATCCTCGGGCCATTGACCTCATCTGCTGCGACATGTGGGATCCTTATCTGAACGGTATCGGCATGCATCTTCCTCATGCAAGTGTGATCTTTGATCGTTTTCATATCATGAAACAAATGAACGAAGCGGTTGATAACGTGCGCCGGGAGGAACAGCAACATGTTCCCGGCCTGAAAAACAGCCGATTTATCTGGTTAAAAAACCCGATTCATCTGACCGGCAGACAAAGTGACTGGCTTATGCAACTTACAAAGCTTGATCTAAAAACTGCTAGGGCATATCAGCTTAAGCTGGCGTTGTCGCGCTTCTGGGATATCACATCCCTGAAAACAGCAGAGCAATATCTCAGAAAGTGGTACTACTGGGCAACACACAGCCGGCTTGAACCGATCATGCAAGTAGCAAGAACCATCAAACGCTACTGGTATGGGGTGATCAATTACACCCGTTCACATATTACCAATGGCGTGGTGGAAGGCCTCCATTCAAAGATCAAGACCGCCATGAAGCGTGCCTATGGTTTCAAAGAGCCGAGCTACTTAAAAACGGTTGTTTACCTGGTGGCAGGTAAACTATGCTTTGAATAATTACCCACACAAAACGGAAGAGAACCATTTATATTAACCCATGGTTGGATGACACTCTATATGCCATTTATGCTAATACGGCAACCCCAACCTTGACGCCGACCGCAACAGTTACACCTACTCCCACTGAAACTCCGACTACTACAAGTACACCCACGATCACATCCACTCCAACTATAACGAATACGCCCACGATAACGCCGACCGCGACACCTTCGGCGACCCCCACGATTACGCCTACACCAACGACAACCTTCACGCCGATGCCCACTGCCACATCGATACCGCCGCTGGTCGTTGATCCAGGGCTGCTGACGGCAGGGCAGCCCTTCACGATTGGCATCGCATCAAATGAGAATATCACCAGGCCATTCGACTTCTATCTCCTCGCCGAGACTCCTGCCGGAGTCTACACGATTTATTTGAACGGCAAGATCAAGAAGGGGATCATGCCGCTCTACAAGAGCGTGCCCCAGCTTCGTGCGGGGTTTTCCAAGACAGTTCGCCCTGCGGTCAGAATCCCCGCATCCATGAAGGGGAAGACGATCACCTTCTACGCCGTTGTGGTTGAGGCAGGCAAGATGCCTCCGGTGAAGAAACTTTCGGATCTCACGCCCGATACGCAGTATGTGATTATGTTGGACAAGAAGCCGGCCATAGTGAATTAGTGGCTACAATTAGCTTGGTCTGAAACGCAAGTTAAAACTGGTTCAATCCATTTCCCGCCGAGAGACGCGCCGTAGCGCGCCCCTGTTCTTCGCCTGTCATAACAAGCTGTTGTGGAATGGAATACGGCCATTTTGTTTTCGCGCCACCAGATCTTATCGAAGTTACCACGTAGAAAATGCAACCGGCCTAAATGCTCAGCAAAAACCGGTATCCGAAACCCCTGATTTTGGATAGATTTATCCCTCTCATTTGATATAATTTCGTCTGCTGCCATGTGCGCAGGCAGGACGGTGAGATAAATGAACTGCGAGATGTGCAAAAAAAACGAAGCGACGGTGCGCTATACCGAGGTGGTAAACAAGAAGATCATCAAAATGAACCTCTGCGAGGAGTGCGCCAAGAAGAAGGGTGTGACCATCCAGTCCCCGTTCACGATCGCTGACCTGCTCTCAGGGCTGGCTGATCTCGGGTTGCGCGCCGAAGAAGATCTGAAAAAGGTGTGCCCGGGTTGCGGACTCTCCTACATTGACTTCCGGAAGACGGGGCGGCTGGGCTGTGATGGCTGCTATAAGGCGTTCGAGAAGAGCCTCCAGGGGCTGCTGGAAACGATTCATAGAAGCACAACGCACGTGGGCAAGGTCCCCTCGCGGGCGCGCATGGAGATCAATGAGTTGACCATGCTGAAGGACCTGGAAGCGAAGCTGTGCGCGGCGGTGGAGAAGGAGGAGTTCGAGAAGGCCGCGAGTATCAGGGATAAGCTCCAGGCGCTGAAAAAAGAGGTTCGGGGCGGAGGCAGGATGCCAAAGCGGGAGCGGACAAGGGATGCAAAAGAGCGATAGGGACATGCCTCGTGCCGGAACAGATAAGATAGGTGCGGCCTGAAAGAGCAGCAGGAACAATGAGCATTGAAATACTTTTGAACCGGGAGGCTGAATGGCTGATGGGCGGAGGCCCTGATGCCAAGATCGTGGTGAGCAGCCGTGTGCGGTTCGCGAGGAATGTGCGCGGCTTCGTATTTCCAGGCCGCGCGGACACCGAGACGCGAAACAGGGTCCGGGAACTCATCGAGGAGAGCATCGAGCGTTCCAGGCTCATGCAGGGGTCTCTCTCGGTGCGCCTTGATGAGCTCGGGGAACTGGACAGGCAATTCCTGGTCGAGCGTCATCTGATAAGCCGTGAACACGCGAGGGGCGACGAGGGGAGCGCGCTGGCGATCGGCGATAAAGAGATCATGAGCCTGATGGTCAACGAGGAGGACCACCTCCGCCTTCAGATTCTCCGGTCAGGATTCCAGCTCAAGGAAGCCCTCGCGGAGATCAATGAGATGGATGACGAATTGGAGAAGTCCATCGAATACGCCTTCCTCCCGACCGTCGGGTATCTAACCTCCTGCCCCACGAATGTGGGTACCGGCATGAGGGCGTCGGTGATGCTCCATCTCCCCGGCCTGGTGGTGGCAAATCAGATCAATCAGGTGGTGCAGGCGATCGCGAAGCTGGGGCTGGCGGTGAGAGGCCTCTATGGAGAGGGGACAGAGGCATCGGGAAATCTCTTCCAGATATCCAACCAGATCACCCTCGGCATGGCGGAGAAGGATATCGTCGAGAACCTGGAAAAGGTCATCAACCAGATCGTGGAACACGAGAAAAAGGCTCAGCAGGCGCTTTTCAGAAAGAACTTCAAAGCGCTCGAAGACCGGGTATGCAGGGCCTACGGCATGCTGACCGGCGCCCGGATTATCACCTCCAAGGAAACGATCGATCTGCTCTCTGCGCTCAAGATGGGAATCGACTTTCATATTGTTGATATCGATCTGGGCACGATCAATGAGCTCTTTATCGTCACCCAGCCGGCGCACCTCCAGAAACTGGCGGGGAGGGACTTGAAACCGGAGGAGCGTGATGTCGTTCGCGCGGACCTGATCCGCGCGAGGCTCGGAGAAAAGGGGAAGAGAGGCAAATCTCAAAACCCCAGTAGTAAGGATTAAGCACTAAGGATTAAGCGATGAGTAATAAGCTTACCGCTTAATGCTTAATCCTTAGGGCTTATAATGAAGGAGTAACCAATGTTTGACCGTTTTACCGACAGGGCGCGGCGGGTGATCATCCTTGCCCGCAAGGAAGCGGACCGGTTCAATCACAACTACATCGGCACCGAGCACCTCCTTCTCGGCCTGATTCGCCTCGGCCAGGGCGTGGCGGTGAATGTCCTGCGAGGCATGGGCATTGACTTCGAGACGATTCGCATAGAAGTGGAGAAGGCGGTGGGAAGCGGGCCGGAGACCAAGGTCATCGGGGACATCCCGCTCACCGCCAGGGCCAAGAAGGTGATCGAGCTCGCCGTCGAGGAGGCCAGGAATCTCAACCACACGTATATCGGCACCGAGCACCTCCTCCTGGGACTCCTGCAGGAGGGGGAGGGCGTGGCCTCGAAAATTCTCCGCAGCCTCAATGTTGATCTTGAGAAGACGCGGCAGGATGTCCTGAGGGAACTCCAGTCAACGATGGGGCAGCAGGGAGAGGAGGAAGAAAGGGGCACCGAGGGAGAAGATCAGGCGCAGCCGGCAACCAAGAGCAAGTCCCCCGCCCTCAAGGCGTTCGGCCGAAACCTCACCGAGCTCGCGAGAGCCGGAAAGCTCGACCCGATCATCGGGCGGCAGATGGAGATAGAGCGGGTTGTGCAGGTCTTATGCCGGCGGAGGAAGAACAACCCCGTGCTGCTCGGCGAAGCGGGGGTGGGGAAAACGGCGATCGTGGAGGGCCTGGCGCAGAGGATCGTCTGCGGAGAGGTTCCCGAGCTCCTTCGGGACAAGGAGCTCATCACGCTTGACCTCGCGCTGATGGTGGCGGGGACAAAATACCGCGGGCAGTTCGAGGAGAGGATCAAGGCGGTCATGGATGAGATGAGGAAGGCGCAGAATGTCATTCTCTTCATCGACGAGCTGCACACGATCGTGGGCGCGGGGGCGGCCGAGGGCGCCATCGACGCGTCGAATATCCTCAAACCGGCGCTCTCGCGCGGCGAGCTCCAATGCGTGGGCGCGACCACCATGAATGAGTATCGGAAATACATCGAGAAGGATGCCGCCCTGGAGAGGCGCTTCCAGACGATCATTGTTGACCCCCCCACGGTAGCTCAGACGGTGGATATCCTGAAGGGGCTCCGCCGGAAATACGAGGAGTACCACAAGGTCGTGTACACGGATGAGGCGCTGAGCGCCGCCGCCGAGCTCTCGGATCGCTACGTGACCGGCCGCTTCCTCCCCGACAAGGCGATTGATCTTATCGATGAGGCCGGCGCCAAGGCGCGGATCTCCGTGATGACCCGCCCGCCCGATCTTAAGGAGACCGAGGGGGAGATCGAGCTGTTGAGAAAGAGTAAGGAGGAGATGATCAAAGATCAGAACTTCGAGAAAGCCGCGAGCCTGAGAGACCAGGAAAAGAAGAAGCGGGGCAGCCTCCAGACCGTCCTCACGAAGTGGCGCGAAGAACAGGTCAACAGGGTGGTGAAGGTGGCGGAGGATGATATCGCCCAGATCGTCTCGAAGTGGACCGGTGTCCCGGTCTCGCGGCTCGAGGAGGCGGAGACCGAAAAGCTGCTGCGCATGGAGCAGGAGCTCCAGAAAATCGTCGTGGGCCAGGGTGAGGGGGTGAGCACGATATCCAAGGCGCTGAGACGCTCTCGCGCGCAGCTCAAAGACCCCCGGCGCCCCATCGGCTCGTTCATTTTTCTGGGGCCGACGGGAGTGGGCAAAACGCTCCTCGCGAAAGCGATGGCGGAATTCATGTTCGGCGACGAGGACGCCCTCATCCAGCTCGATATGTCCGAATACGCTGAAAAATTCTCCGCGTCGCGGCTCATGGGGTCGCCGCCGGGGTACGTTGGCTACGAGGAGGGCGGGCAGCTCACCGAGCAGGTGCGCCGGCGGCCCTATTCCATCGTGCTCTTCGACGAGATCGAGAAGGCTCACCCCGATGTCATGCACGTGCTGCTCCAGATCCTCGAGGAGGGCAAGCTTACCGACAGCCTCGGTCGCACGGTGAATTTCAGGAATACCGCGGTGATCATGACCTCCAACATAGGCGCGGAGCTCCTCAAGAAGCAGAGCACCGTCGGGTTCGGCGCGGCGGATGAGGCCTCTGATTATAGGGGGATGAAAGACAAAATCATGGGTGAGGTCAAGAAAATATTCAAGCCGGAGTTCCTCAACCGTGTTGATGACATGGTCGTCTTCAGGGCGCTCAACAGGGATGATCTGATGAAGATCGTGGACATTGAGACGCGGAAGGTGGAGGAGCGCCTGCAGAATCAGGGTGTGCACATCACGCTCGATGATAAGGCCAGGGACTACCTCATCGAGAAGGGGTATAACCCCCAATTCGGCGCGAGGCCGCTCAGGAGAGCGATCGAGCGAGGCATCGAAGACAAGCTCGCGGAAGAGATACTCAGGGGGAGGATCAAGAGGGGATCGAACGTGGCGGTCAGCTCTGACGGGAAGGAGCTGCTATTCCCGGACCTGAACTAACTTCCACCGAACACGTAAATTAATTTGTAATCACGGATAAACACAGATTGTGCGCTACAGTTAAAGGTGTAAGGTCAAAAGTGTAAAAAGGAGCGCGCGTCTCATACTTTATGCCTTGGGCTTTTTGCTGTTTTGCAATCTGTGTTCATCCGTGTTCATCTGTGGCTAGTTATATTAAACCGTGGTTTTTATATGTCGATCTTCTATGTTGGTTGTAGTTAGTTTCCAATCCGTTCGGCGGAATATCACGGTGATGTGCGTGGGGGCTCCATCGGCAGCACCTCATGACGCCCCGAGGCACAATACGACGATTCAGGCGGGGGGGACGTATGTCCCCCCTGCTCGTATTTCCATAGAAGATTCTACCTGTGATGAAAAACTCAAAAGCAAGATCCGTGTTTGTGTGCCAGGCCTGCGGCCATGAATCAGCGCGGTGGGTCGGGAAATGCCCCGGCTGCGGAGCCTGGAATTCACTCGAGGAAGAGGCGGCGCGGAAGGAGGGAAAGGGCCATCCGCCCGCTTCAGGGGAGCCGGCGAGGAGAATCGGAGACCTCGATGAGTCGAAACAGGAGCGGACGAGCACCGGTATCGCTGAATTTGATGGGCTCCTGGGTGGCGGGATTGTGCGGGGCTCGTTCATCCTCATCGGCGGTGAGCCGGGGATCGGGAAGTCAACGCTGATGCTCCAGGTCGCGGCCGCCCTTGCGAAAGGGGGCGCGCGCGTGCTCTACGTGAGCGCTGAGGAATCTTTCCCGCAAACGAAGTTGCGCGCCCAGCGGATAGGGGCAGAGGCGGAGACGCTATTCATTTTATGCGAAGCAGATATAGAGGCTGTCATCGCGGAGGCGAAAAAAACGGATGTGTCAATCGTGGTCGTTGATTCCATCCAGATCGTGTATCATCCTGAGATCCCCTCCGGCCCGGGGAGCGTGAATCAGGTGAGGGGGTGCGCGGCCGCGCTCATGCGGACGGCGAAGAGCCAGGGCATCAGCATCTTTATCGTGGGGCATGTGACAAAATCAGGCGATATTGCCGGCCCGCGCATGCTGGAGCATATGGTTGACACAGTCCTCTACTTCGAAGGTGATCGGCACCAGGCGTACCGCGTGTTGAGGACTCGGAAAAACCGCTTCGGCTCCACGGAGGAGGTGGGTATATTTTCCATGGGGCCCGGAGGGCTGAAAGAGGTCGGTGATCCCTCCAGACTGTTCTTGCAGGAGCGGAGGCCGGAAAATGCGGGGAGCGTGGTGACACCCGCCATGGAGGGGACCCGTCCCATCATGGTGGAGATCCAGGCGCTCGTCGGGGCTCGCAGCTTCGGCGTCCCCCAGCGGAGGAGCCTGGGAGTTGATTACAACAGGCTCTGCATGCTGATCGCGGTGCTTGAGACGCGCGCGGGTTTGAGCCTCCGCGACCGTGATGTGTTCGTCAGCGTCGCGGGAGGCCTGACGGTCGAAGAGACGGCTATTGATCTCGCCATCGCGCTCGCCCTCGCGTCGAGTCTGAGGGGGGCATCGGTCGCGCCGGATATGATCGCAATCGGGGAGGTCGGCCTCGGCGGAGAGCTCAGGGGGTGCCAGCATACCGAGCGTCGCCTGCGTGAGGCGGGCAAGCTCGGTTTCAGGCGCGCCATCCTCCCTCGCTCAAGCGCCGGTGAGGGAATGGAGCGCTTCGGGTTGAAACTCGTGCCGTGTGAAACCGTCGGGGAGGCAATAAAAGCGGTGGTAACAAGTAACGCTGCAGATTGAGCGGAATATGTTCTGCCGCGGATGAGCGCGGATGCACACGAATTAGTAATAAAAGCGCTGTCGTGGCTGTAAGAAGTTCTGATGGAGTGTGTCATTCCTGTGGAAGCCTGCCTAAGCCGAAGCGGTCGCCGACGCTCCAGAGCTTTAGCGGCGGGGCGCTTCGCGCAGGCAGGCAGGAATCCAGTAGCTGTCAGGTGTGGTGTGCTGGAGATCCTTCTCTCTATTTCCAAATCCGCGGAATCCGTTTAATCCGCGGTTTAAAAACATAACTACATGGAAACAGTGGCGATAGTCGTGGCGGCGGGAGCGGGCCGCAGGATGGGGAGCCTGTGCAAGGCGCTCCTCGACATCAGCGGCAAACCGATCCTCACCTACTCACTCGAGGTGCTGCAAAAATCCGACCTCATCGATGGCATATGTGTCGTCGTGCAACCGGAGCTCATGGACTCGTTTAAAAAGGAATCCTCGATCCGGTGGCCGTTCGAGAAGATCTTCGCCTGGGTCGCCGGCGGAGCGCGCAGGCAGGACTCCGTCGCCGCGGCGCTGAACGTTGTTCCAGGTGATGTGTCACTGATCGCCGTGCACGATGCGGCACGCCCTTTTATCACGGGCGCGCTACTGCAGAGGCTGATTGCCGCCGCCCGAGTGAGGGGCGCGGCGATCCCGGCGATTGAGGTTGTGGATACGATCAAGGAGATGACAGACTCAGGAATCGTGGGCCGGTCGCTCGACAGGGGAAAGCTGCGGGCAGTACAGACCCCCCAGGTGTTTGACGCAGAGCTCCTGCGGCGGGCATACCGCAACGCGGAGAAAGCCGGGATCACGGCCACGGACGATGCCGCGCTTGTCGAGCTCATCGGGCATGAGGTCGCCGTGGTTGAGGGGAGCCGCGCCAATATCAAGATCACCCTGCGGGACGATCTGGAATTGGCAG
Source organism: Candidatus Auribacterota bacterium (assembly GCA_026392035.1). Taxonomy (NCBI): domain Bacteria; kingdom Pseudomonadati; phylum Candidatus Auribacterota; species Candidatus Auribacterota bacterium. Next base: position 48,251 of record JAPLCX010000054.1, read on the forward strand.
AGAAGATACTAAAACAAAAATCCCAAATCCCAAATCCCAAATCCCAAAGATGAGCGGAGCAGGATTAGCGAATTGCCTGCAATCTACCGCGTTCGAAGACCTACTGCTGCTGTTGATTATGTTATCATTTGAGAGTCGATTATGGAGGGGTAGATGAGAATCGGGATAGGTTTTGATGCGCATCGTTTTGTCGAGGGGCGACAGCTCGTCATCGGCGGCGTTCGCATCCCCCATCCGAAGGGTCTGGAGGGGCACTCTGATGCGGATGTGCTCCTGCACGCGATCTGTGATGCGATGCTCGGTGCGCTCGCCCTCGGAGATATCGGCGCTCACTTTCCTGACAGCGATGCGCGTTTCAAGAACATCGCGAGCACCGAACTCCTCCGCCAGGTGAAAGAGATGGTCTCGAGGAAAGGGTACCGCGTGGGCAATATTGATGCGGCAATCATCGCGCAGGAGCCGAGGATGGCTCCGCACGTCAATGCGATGCGCCGGAATATCGCAGCAGTGCTCGAGTGCGCAGAGGATGAGGTGGGGATCAAGGCGACCACCACCGAGGGGATGGGGTTTTGCGGCCGCGGCGAGGGCATTGCGGCGATGGCAGTTGTTTGTCTGGAAAAGATAAAAACAGTTTGAGCCGTTTAATAGCAATAATATCTTGCAGTTCAAACGGCTCACACGACTCAAACAGTTCAAGCCTTTTGTGAGCCTTCCGGGTCTGAAGAGCATGACGAGGGACGAGAGCAAAAAAGACAAGGGGAGCGCAGTTCTATGCTCCTCTCCGGTGTGCACTCACCGGTCAGACGAGCGGTCTGGAGCTCAAGGATATACTGAAACTGATGGGGAAGCAGAGAATCCTGCAACGGCTTGAGAAAGCAATTTCAGCTGTAAGTGGTAAGGATTAAGCAGTACGCATTAGGTAGGAAACAACAGATGCAGCAGGAATCGAAGCTCAAGGTGTACAACACCGCCACGAGGCGCGTGGAGGAGTTCCACTCTCTCAAACCCCGAGAAGTGGGGATGTACGTTTGCGGGCCGACAGTGTACGATGACTGCCACATGGGGCATGCGAGGATGATGGTGGCGTTTGAGGTGGTCATCCGATGGCTTGAATACCGTGGCTTCAAGGTAAAGTATGTGCTTAATATTACTGATATCGACGACAAAATTATCAAGCGGGCTGCGGAACGGGGAATGCCGTGCTCGGAGCTTGCGGAGCATTATCTCGAAGAGTTCCATAAGGATATGGACAGGCTTGCATTGAGAAATCCGACGGTTGAGCCGAGGGCCACGGCTCACATCCAGGAGATGATAAAACTGATTTCCGCACTTTGGGAGAAGGGCTTCGCCTATGAGGCTAATGGCGATGTGTACTATGATGTGAGCCGGTTCCCCAATTACGGGAAACTTTCAAGAAGAAATACCGATGAGTTGCTTGCTGGCGCCAGGGTGGAGATTAACGAGCGCAAGAAGAACCCGCTTGATTTTGTCCTCTGGAAGTCCGCGAAACCGGGCGAGCCGCAGTGGCCCAGCCCGTGGGGACCCGGAAGGCCTGGCTGGCATATCGAGTGCTCAACCATGTCAACGAAGTATCTTGGCAAGACGTTTGATATCCATGGAGGAGGCCAGGATCTCATTTTCCCGCACCACGAAAATGAAATCGCGCAGTCCGAGGGCGCGACGGGGAATCCCCTAGCTTGTTACTGGCTGCATAACGCACTTGTGATGGTGGACGAGACAAAGATGTCAAAGTCTCTCGGTAATTTTTTTACGCTAAAAGAAGTGTTCCAGAAATATGACCCGCACGTGGTCAGATATTTTCTCCTGAGCAAACACTATCGCACCCCTATAGATTTTTCCGAGAGCAGCCTGTCCGAGGCGCGCGTTTCTCTCCGCCGCCTTGATGAGTGCGTTGCGCGCGCTCAGGAAGCCGTGGGGGGGGTGATCGAACCGGCGGCAGCATGCCCGGAGCGGTTCGTCGCAGCGATGGACGAGGATTTCAATACGACCGAGGCGCTCGGCGTTGTGTTCAATTTGGTGAGCAGGGCTCATGTCGAACTTGACGGGAGGGGAACCGGCTGGGCTGAGAGCGCCCGCAGGATCGCGGCGGATATTCGTAAGTGCTGCGAGGTGCTGGGGATACCATTGGTCACGGGCGAGGCCGTGCGCGTGACCGCCGCGGAGGAGGCGTTTGACAGGGAAGGGATCGAGCGTCTGCTCGGACGGGAATCGCTCAGCCAGGCCGAAGTCGAGAAGCTCCTGAAGGCACGGAACGCCCTGAGGGCCCGGAAGGAGTTTTCTCTTGCTGACCGGATCAGGCTGAGAGTCCAGGCGATGGGATATGAGGTGAGGGACGATAAGGGGAAAGGGAGCATGGCACGCAAGGGCATGAAAAGGAAGGTTTGAACCGTTTGAGCTGTGTGAGCCGGTTGAACGGTTTGAGCCGTTTAATGGTAGTGCGTCTGGCGGCTCAAACGATTCGAACAGTTGAAACGGTTCAAACGATATCAACCAGTCCGATGATCGAGAAACGGGGGATGATCCATGAGGGGCAAATTTATTACCATCGAGGGGCCCGAGGGGTGCGGCAAGACGACACAGTCGAATATTCTAGTCCAGCATATCAAGGAGCAGGGGTATGAGGTGATTCTTACGCGCGAGCCTGGTGGGACGAGGATCGGGGAGGTGATCAGGGCGCTCGTGCTCGATGCGAAGTATGAGGAGATGGTACCGCTCACGGAGCTGCTGCTGATGGCGGCGAGCCGCTCCCAGCATGTGCTTGAGAAGATCAGGCCCGGCCTCAAGGAAGGGAAGATGGTGATCTGTTCCCGCTTCTCCGACGCCACGATCGCCTACCAGGGGTGCGGGCGTGGTTTTGACATCGATCTGCTGAAGAGGATCAACAGAATTGCCACGGGAGGATTGGCGCCTGATCTGACGCTCGTGATCGACATCGACGTCACCACAGGCCTCCGACGCGCCTTCGGCGTGGAAAAAGCCGAGGCGAGGAGCGGCGAGGGTGACCGCCTCGAGAGCGAGGATATCGGATTCCACGAACGGGTCAGACAGGGCTACCTGGATCTCGCGCACAAGGAGCCGGAGCGTGTGAAGGTAATAGGCGGGAGCGGGACCATCGATGAGGTGAGCGCCGCCATCAGGAAGGCAGTGGATGCAGTGGTAAGGATTACGCAGTAAGGATTAAGCAAGGGATAACTCGAATGGCACTGAGTGAGATCAAGGGGCAGGAGCGAGCAGTGGGTCTTTTGAAGAAGAGACTCGCCGCAGGGCGGCTGGCGCACGCCTACCTTTTCTATGGGCCTGAGGGTATCGGGAAGGAGCTCACCGCGAAGAACTTCGCAAAGCTGCTCAACTGCCGCTCTCCGAGCCATGGCGACGCGTGCGACTTCTGTGAGGACTGCGTTGCCGCGGAGAAACACGTCCATCCCGACATCATCTGGCTGCGGCCACAGGGGAAGGGCCGCGTGATTCCCATAGGCGACCCGGACAACCCTAAGAAAGGTACAGTGAGGCATTTCCAGAGAACCGTCTCGCTGAAGCCGTACATGGGAAGATGGAAGGTAGGAATTTTCACTGACGCCCACGCATTGCAGAGAGACGCTGCGGGAGCCCTGCTCAAAACGCTCGAGGAGCCTCCCGCGCACACGCTGCTCATCCTTGTTACTTCGCGTCCCGACATGCTTCTCCCGACGATCATCTCGCGCTGCCAGGCGGTGCGGTTCGAGGCCATGCCCCAGGAGACCCTTGAGGGGATACTCAGGAGCGAGTATTCGCTCGCTCGGGCAGAGGCGGGAGATCTCAGCCGCCTCATGGAGGGGCGACTGGGAGAGGCGGTGAGGGCGTTGCGCGAGGAACGGCTCGGCGGGACGAGAGAGCTGACGGCGCGCCTGGCGGATGGGGACAGGGGATACTGGAGCACGGTTGCGAAACTCCTCAGCGTCATCGACAGTTCGGTGATGCGCACTGAAGAAGCCGTTGAATGGGAGCTTGCGGAAAAGGGGATACGGGCGCGGCGCAGTGAAGAAAGGACTGCCGCGCGTGAAGAGGAGGGAGAAGATGTCGAGGAGCAGCGCGAGGCGTTCGCCGCGGGCGAGGTGAGGCGCAGGCAGGAGGAATTATTGAAGGAGCTTCTCACATGGTACAGGGATCTCATGGTCTGGAAGCTCACGGCCTCGGGAGAGCTGCTGGTAGGCGCGGGAGGGGCTGTTCGGGCGGCCCGCACGGCAGGGGGCATGAACCTCAGTTGCATTCAGGAGTCGATCCAGCTCATTGAGACTGCCCTTCGTTCCGTGAGAGGCAATACCGATTTCCGCACAGCGGTGGAGAACCTTCTCGTGCAGTTGGTGGCGATGCGGTGAGGGCCCGTCAATGCGCAGCCCGTGAGGAGTGAAGGAGGCAGGGGCTCAATGGGGGATCAGCGCGTGAGCGTATCACTCACGTGCTCGATTGCGAGCTTGCCCTGCTTGTCCCGAGCATTGCGAGGGGAGCGAAGTCGAAGGGATAGCTTGATGTCTGGGAATTTCAATGTTTTAACCACTGAGGGCACTGAATTTACTGAAAACCGAAGAATAGACAATGTTTTCAGTGTTCTCAGTATATTCAGTGTCTTCAGTGGTATAAATATAGGGAGGCAATCGTGTATAAGGTCGTTGAGGTGAGGCTCAGAGAATTAGGAAGGATGCACTATTTCAACTGCGGGCAACAGAACTATCCCGTCGGCGAGTATGTGATCGTGGAGGCGGACCGCGGTGAGGACTACGGCTTCGTCATGTCCGAAGCCGAGATGATCCTGGATAGCGAAGTGGAGCACCCCCTCCGGAACATCATCCGGCGGCTCACCCCCGCTGACGAGCAAAAGATCACGGAGAACAGCAGGGACGCCAAAACCGCGATGGAGGTCTGCAACGGCAAGATCGTTGAGCGTAAGCTCCCGATGAAGCTCATCGACGTGGAGTATTCGTTCGACCGTGCAAAGATCATCTTCTATTTCACCGCAGAGGGGCGGGTTGACTTCAGAGACCTCGTCAGGGATCTCGCATCCCGCTTCAAGGTGCGCATCGAGCTCAGGCAGATCGGCGTTCGGGATGAGGCGCGCATGCTCGGCGGCATCGGCTGCTGCGGGCGGCAGCTCTGCTGCGCCACGTTCCTCAAGGATTTCGAAGCGGTCAATATCCGCATGGCAAAGGAGCAGCGGCTCCCCCTCAACCCGAGCAAGATCTCGGGGCTCTGCGGACGCCTCCTCTGCTGCCTTCGTTACGAGTCTGAGGTCTATAAGGAGCTGCAGCGCGCCATGCCGAAGGAGGGGACGACGGTGAGCACGGCGTACGGCGAGGGGCGGGTTACGGATATCAACATTCTCAAGCAGAGCGTGTCGGTCGAGCTGGAGAACGGGCGCATCGTCCAGGTGGATGTCAAGGGCGTTGACAGGCCCAAGGGGAAGAGCAGGACGAATGAGTAAGGCATTCTATCTCACCACGGCGATTGATTATGTGAATGCCCTCCCCCACGTCGGGACGGCCTATGAGAAGATAGGCGCGGACGCGCTGGCGCGCTTCATGCGGCTCAAGGGCGTCGAGACCTATTTTCTCATGGGCGTGGACGAGCACAGCGCCAACGTGGAGCGGCAGGCGCGCGAGAAGGGTATGTCGCCGCAGGCGTATTGCGATGAGATGAGCGGGGAGTTTGAGGCTGTCTGGCGCGCGCTGGGGGTATCGTATGACCGTTTCATCAGAACCTCCCAGCGTACTCACGTTGAAACGGTGAGAGCGATTTTTAAAACGATATATGAAAAGGGCGAAATTTATCGGGGGATGTACCGCGGGTGGTATTGCCTCTCGTGTGAGGCGTTCCTCAAGGATTCTGATCTTGTCGACGGTCTCTGCCCCTCGCATGGAAAGAAGCCCCAGTGGATCGAGGAGGAGAACTATTTCTTTGCGCTCTCGCGCTATCAGGGTGCGCTCAGGAAGCACATTGAGGATCACCCCTCCTTTATCCGCCCCGAAATCAGGAGGAATGAGATCGTGCGTTTCCTCTCGGAGGGGCTGGAGGACATAAGCGTCTCGCGCGCCGGGGTGGCGTGGGGCATCCGGTGCCCCTTCGATGAATCGCAGGCGATCTACGTCTGGTTTGACGCCCTGATAAACTACGTTTCTGGGGCGGGGTATCTGGATGAACCGGAGGCGTACGCGCATCGCTGGCCGGCGGACGTGCACATCATAGGAAAGGACATCACCCGGTTCCACTGTCTGATCTGGCCGGCGATGCTCATGGCCGCCGGCCTCCCCCTGCCGAAGTCGGTCTGGGGGCACGGCTTTGTGCGTCTCGGCGGTGAGAAGATGAGCAAAACCAGGGGGACCGCCGTGGATCCGGTGAACATCGCGCGAGAGTACGGGGCCGACGCGCTGCGCTATTTCCTCCTCAGGGAGGTCCCCTTCGACCGGGACGGTGAGTTCACGATGGAGAAGTTCCTCACGAGATACCAGGCTGACCTCGCGAATGATCTCGGCAATCTCTGCCAGAGGACGCTCGTACTCGTCATGAAATACCTTGACGGCGCGATACCGGCGCCTTCGGCGGATGTCGCGGATACGGACGGAGCGCTGCGGGGCGTCCTCGCTGGCATTCGGGAACCGTTCTGCAGCGATATGGAGGGGCTCCGCTTCAGCGCGGCGCTTGAAAGGATCTGGTCGGCCGTGGCCCACTGCAACAGGTATATAGATGAATCCGCCCCCTGGAGGCTCCGCAAGGATGCCGGGCAGCAGGCGCGATTCGCGGCGGTAGTGTATAATCTCTGCGAGTCGCTGCGTATCCTCTCTATCCTTATCCAGCCCATTATGCCGATGGCGGCGGCGGCGATCAGGGCGCAGCTGGGCCTCCCGGCGTCGTCGGCGGGCGCTTGGAGCGACGCGGGGCGTTGGGGCATGCTCACTCCGGGAGCGAAGATAGGGGAGGTCAGGCCGATATTCCCCAGGAAAGAGTAGCGGTAAGGATTAAGCCGTAAGGATTAAGCTATACGTGGTATGGAATATATGTATTTGCTTACTGCTTACTGCTTACTGCTTAATCCTTAATCCTGGTTGCTATCCATGCTCATTGATACTCACGCGCACCTCACTGACAATAAGTTCAGCGGCGATCTGAACGAGGTGATTGCCCGGGCGGAGGAGAACGGTGTTTCCGCCATCATCGATGTGGGGGAGAGCCTCGCCACGTCGCGCCGGTGCCTCGCGCACGCGGGACAGCACAGGAATATTTTTTCATCGGTGGGAATCCACCCCCACCACGCCGCGGGCGCTTCGGAGACGGACCTGGAGGGAATCGCGCGTCTCGCAGATGATCTTACGGTTGTTGCCATCGGCGAAACGGGGCTCGATTACTATCGCCGGTCGGCCTCTGGCGAGTCGCAGGTGAAGTTGTTCAAGAGATTGCTGCAGCTTGCGATTGAGAAGGGGCTGCCGGTGATCGTGCACTGCCGTGATGCCTATGCAGACGTGATCGCTCTGTTAAGAGAGGCCGGTGGCGAGGGCGTGCGGGGGGTGCTCCACTGCTTTTCGGGGAACGGCGGGGATGCGGACGCGCTCCTTGAGATGGGATATTATATTTCTGTCGGCGGGCCGTTGACCTATCCGGGGAATGCCTTGCTGAGGAGCATTGTGCGGCATTTGCCGCTGGAGCGCATTCTTGTGGAGACCGACTGCCCCTATCTTCCGCCGCAGGGGCATCGCGGGAAAAGGAATGAGCCCGCGTATCTGGCATTTGTAGTAGAGGGGCTGGCGCGGCTCCGCGGTAGTACGGTCGCGGAGATCGAATCGATCACCACGTCAAATGCCCTTAAGTTGTTTAACAAAATAAGGCAATAGAACTTCAAAAGCCAAAATTCAAAACAAATTCCAAATCACGAATGCAAAATCACGAATATAGGCCGCATGGTCAATATCGAAGTTTCGAGCTTTGGATTTATTTTGGATTTTGAGATTTGAAGTTTGAGATTTTGATTTCTCAGGCGTACGATCATGATGCGCGTACAGAAACAACAACTTGTCATACTACACGAAGATAGTACACCCAGGGGAAGAAGCCTCTGGCACCAGGCATGGCGCAGGCTCCTCAGAAACAAAATGGCGGTGGGCGGAGGGATTGTGGTTGTTGCCATGGCCGTGCTCGCCGTCGCCGCGCCCTGGCTTTCTCCGTATGGCTACGACGAGACCTCCGCTGCGCAGTTCCAGCCGCCCTCCGCGAAGCACCTCATGGGAACGGACATTCACGGACGCGATCTCCTGACGCGCGTTCTGTACGGGGCGAGGCTCTCGCTGAGCATCGGCCTTGTGGCGACGCTTGTGAGCGTCGTCATCGGTGTCGGCTACGGAGCGGTATCAGGCTATGCCGGCGGTGAGGCTGACAACGTCATGATGCGCATCGTGGACATTATCTACTCGCTGCCGTACATGTTCTTTGTCATCATCCTCGTCGCCGTGTTCGGGCGAAGCGTCCTCCTCCTTTTCTTGGCGCTTGGGGCGGTCCAGTGGCTCACGGTCGCCCGAATCGTGCGCGGCCAGGTGCTCTCCATCAGGGAAAAGGAATTCATCCAGGCGAGTCACGCCGTGGGAGCGGGGCACCTCAGGATTATTGTCAATCATCTCCTCCCGAATGTGCTGGGCCCGGTGGTTGTCTATATGACGCTGACGGTCCCCGCCGTGATGCTCCAGGAGGCGTTTTTGAGTTTCCTCGGCCTCGGTGTCCCGCCCCCCTCAAGCTCATGGGGAACGCTCATCGCCGATGGCGCCTCCGGCATTAACATGCTGCGAATCTACTGGTGGCTGCTCGTCTTCCCGGGCGCCGCCATGGCCCTGACGCTCCTCGCGCTCAACTTTTTCGGCGACGGCCTCCGCGATGCGATTGATCCGCAGTTGAGGTAAAAATATGTAGAATGCTGTTCCGGAACAATTAAAACCGGACAGTGGGAACAATTAAAACCGGACTGGTGTAAGGAGTATCCTGTTCTTTGACAGAGGGAAGAGAGGAGCCCCCATGGGGGCTCGCGGCCTAACTTGACTGGTACTAATTATTGTGT
>JAPLCX010000055.1 GCA_026392035.1 Candidatus Auribacterota bacterium
CAGTGTATAACTGCACGGGTTTCGGGCGCCTGTCCCGAATTCCCGTGCATTTTATCCATCATTCTGGAGAGCATTGTACATCATATCTACTTGCCTTGTATGATATTATATATATTTTTAGACTTTTTCAGGAGACCCTAAAATAGTATCTGTTTCACTTCACTAATACTGCATCCACTTCCGAAACAACGTATTGTGTATTTTGATGATAAGTTTTTGGGGAATGTCCAGTGCCGTGCGCCCCCCCTGCGCTGCATGTGCTGAGCACCATCCCAACAAGCTGCTCGCCGATACTCAAGGCCATTTGATATGATGGTGACCGCCTGATCCATAAGACAAGGAGATAGACGTATGCCTGAGCCAGTGAAAATCACTTTCAGGGAAACACTTTACGAGAGGCGCGAACGCCCGATCAAAAAGTATATACGCCTTGTCCTGGGCACAGGCGGCATCTGGGCGCTCCTGAACTATGAGCTCCGGCTGCTGCTCTTCGCGGATCTCGGGGGAGCCCTCGGGATTTTTCTACGCCGGAAGTTCTACCGGTCGTTATTCAAGCGCATGGGGCGCAACGTGATCCTCGGAAAAGGGATCACCATCCGTCATCCTTCAAAAATATCGATGGGGGACAACGTGGCCATCGACGACTACTGCGCGCTCGACTCTCGCGGCGGGGATGATTCCGGAATTTCGATCGGGGACAACACCGTTATCTCCCGAAACACCATTCTGAGGACCAAGGATGGAACCATCAGTATTGGCCGGGGAAGCGGCATCGGCTCCAATTGTGTGCTTGCCTCAGCGAGCACACTGGAGATCGGCGAGGATATGCTCATGGCATCATGTGTATGCCTCCTCGCCGGTGGACAGCACGCTTTCGACCGCGTCGATATACCTATCGTCTCCCAGGGGATGGTCTCGAAGGGGGGCATCACCATAGGCAGGAATGTCTGGATCGGGACTCGTGTCACGGTGCTGGATGGAGTGCGGATCGGCGACGAGGCGATCATCGGCGCCTGTTCCCTGGTCAACAAGGACATACCAGAATACGCGATCGCGTACGGCACACCGGCAAAGATGGTAAAGGACCGGCGCGAAGCGAATGACAAATGACCACTACCAAACACTAAACTCGAAACAAACCCTAAATTCAAAATCAAAATATACAAAGCATATATGTCTTGAGTTTAACAATTTGAGTTTTGGGTTTGTTTAGGATTTCGAGTTTAGAGTTTCGAGTTTATTTTTATGCAACGAAACCTCAGGATACTTGATTCTGAACAGTTCGACCTCCTGGTCGTGGGGGCCGGAATCTACGGCGCCTGCGCAGCGTGGGATGCCGCGCTCCGGGGGCTGAAGGTCGCGATCGTCGACAAGGGTGACTTCGGCTCGGCGACCTCGCAGAACAGCCTCAAGACTATCCACGGCGGGCTCCGGTACCTGCAGCAGGCCGACATCATCCGCATGCGCGAATCGATTCGAGAGCGCCGGATACTGATGAAGATTGCTCCCCAGTTCGTTCACCCCCTCCCCTGCATCATGCCGACCTACGGCCATTTCACAAAGGGTCGCGAGGCGCTCTTCGTCGGATTGCTCATCAACGATATCATCGGCTTCGACCGGAACCGGCTGGAGGATCCGGAAAAGCACCTGCCGCGCGGGCGGGTTATTTCCAAGAATAAAATAGTCGAGCTGCTCCCCGGCATTTCCCAAAAAGGGCTCACCGGTGGGGCGATCTGGCATGACTGTCAGACTCATAACTCCGAGCGCCTCCTGCTCTCCTTTCTGCTCGCGGCCGCCGATGAAGGGGCGCGAGCGGCGAACTATGTCGAGGCGACGGGATTCCTCACTCGTGGCCGGCGGGTGGTCGGCATAACGGCCCTCGATCGGCTCTCGGGTGATAAATTCGAACTCCGCGCCAGGGTCGTGATCAACACAACAGGGCCGTGGGTGAGCAATCTGCTACGCCATCTGGAGACGCGGCCGCGCGCTGTTCCACTCAAGCTCTCGAGCGCCATCAACCTCGTCACACGCTCCTTCATAGGCGACTATGCCGCGGGCATTTCGGGCAGGGCGGATCTCATCGAGGAAGATGCGTTCGTCAGGAGAGGATCCCGGCTCTATTTTATCGCCCCGTGGCGCGCGGTGTCGCTCGTCGGGACCGCATATGCGCCGTATGAGGGCGACCCGGATAACTACCGTGTCACGGAGAAGGAAATCACCGATTTTATTGCTGAAATCAACCGGGCCTATCCCGCGGCAAGGTTGACCCGTGGGGACGTGAAGGCCGTTCACGGCGGGCTCCTGCCGATGGATGGCGTCAGCCGCCGCACCGGGGAGGTCATCCTTTCGAAGCACTACCGACTCATCGACCACAGAACAGATGGGTGGGACGGGCTGATATCCGTTCTGGGAGTGAAATATACCACCGCGCGCGACGTCGCGGAGAAGGCCGTGGATATCTCGCTGCGGAAACTGGGAGCGGCATTCATCAGGAGCAGGAGCGCGGAGGCGCCGATCTACGGAGGCTGTATCCCGCGTTTTGATGACTTCCTCGCCGCGGCGGTGCGCTCGCGGCCAGAGGGGATCAGCCCGGAGAGTATGACACACCTTGTCTATCACTATGGCTCACGCTACCCCGATATCCTCGCCCATATCCAGAGGGAGCCCGCTCTCGCGGGGCCCCTCACCGGCCAGAGGTATGTGACTTGCGCGGAAGTCGTTCACGCGGTGAGAGAGGAGATGGCGCTCACTCTCTCCGACTGTGTCCTCAGGCGCACGGAACTCGGCTCTGCGGGCGATCCCGGCGAGGCGTGCCTGACCGCGTGCGCGGATCTCATGGCACGTGAGATGGGGTGGGATACAGAGAGACGTGAGAAGGAAATCAGGGAGGTGAAGGCGGTGTATATGCCGAGGGGGTGAATCGGAGAAACAGCGGCATTAGTTATTTCGCCGGTTCGCCGATTCCCCCCTTCGCCGTTTCATTCATTTCCCGGCATGCCGGCACGGGCAGGATGGGCACATGACCCACAAAGCACTATTCGATGACGAGACAAAAACATGGGAGAGCCTCTACCGTGATTCATCGGAGGCGCGATGGGGCGTATTTCAGAGTTACGCGAGGAGGCGAACCCGGGCGCGTATGGAGCTCTGCCTCTCACTCCTCCCCCCCCTTGCAGGCAAAGAAGTGATCGAGCTGGGGTGCGGTCCCGGTTACTATGGGATGCGGCTTATCGCGGATGGCGCCAGGTGGACGGGACTAGACATTTCTGAGGGGATGCTGGCGGTCTGTCAGAAGAACACACGCAGTGAGAGGCTGGTGCGCTCAAACGTCCTCCATCTCTCCTTACGTCCCGGCTGTTGCGATATCCTCCTCTGCATCGGGGTCGTGAGCTATTTTAAGAAAATTGAAATTGCCTCACTCTTTTCACAGGCATTCAAAATCCTTCGCCCGGGAGGCGTTTTCCTCACCCAGACCGTGCGCTTCGATCCGCTCACCTGGATCCGCTGCCGCCTGCCCCGATCCATTCGGAGGCCCGTGCGGATCCCCGGACCGTTCTACCCCCGCAACCCGAACACGATCACCCGGCTCCTTGAAGATAATGGCTTATCCACCATGCGCATCGTACCATACCGCAAGTTCCTCATCTACCCCGCCGGCACGGTCTACGCGGCGAAAAAGGAATAACAGCAGTTATTGCTCAGAGCACAAATATCTTTACATCTAACATTTGTCGTCATTCCCGTCCCGCTAAGCGGGAGGAATCCAGCTTTAAATGCTTCTGTGCTGGACCCCCTCTTCACAAGAGGCGTCCTGCCCGCATCCACGGCCACGGTGTAGACCTCCACCCAGCAGGGTCAGACCTCTACTATTGACTGTGAATACTTTTATAAATCTTCTCTACCCGCTTCTCGAATCTCTTGTCATTCAATATCTGCTTTTGAAGCCGCGTATGGTTATGTACTACTGCAGCTCCTCCAAT
>JAPLCX010000056.1 GCA_026392035.1 Candidatus Auribacterota bacterium
AGGGAGCAGTCTGTGTATATACGCCATCTGCGTGCCTTTTCGGACTACAGATCCTTTCCATCACATCTGCTACAAGGATGGAGGCTTGTTTTCGGTTGCTAAAATGTTTTTTGCAACCTTACTCGCCGATTTCGGGTTTAAGTAATGCCTCAAAATGCTTAGCTTTGTTGTTCTTTGGGTCGCGGAATCGATCGTCTTTTAGGAAACTGAATGAGCTGTATCGGTGGGTATTCCCTAGAAGCCCCAGAATGTCAGCCAGCGCACTCTTACCGCTACCCTTATTCCCAATGATTGCCACAAGTTCTGGATTCAGATTTAGAGAGCAATTAAACCATTTCTCTGGAAGACAGGAACCTTGAATTTTGGAAATCCGCAGCTCATCAACAACCCTTGTAGCATGAGACGCGACTCTCTCGATACTGGCTGGAATCATTCCAATAAAAACTCTGTCTGCAGGCTCATTCAGGATTTGGCATAACCCTTGGAATGTCGGATCTGCTTTGATCCATGTATATCGTCCTTCTGCTGGCTCAAAAAGCGATTCATAAGCATGGGAATCCGATCTGTGAATAGATGGTTTTTGAGACTGAAACTCAATGATGAAATCCTGAACTGACGAGTGCCTTTTACCAAGACCGAACTCTCTTGTACCCGGATTTCCAGAGAAGAGCATGTGCGACTTTTGGATGTAAAGTTTCCGTGTGAGATGGGCTTGCCCGTTCCAATTGCATTCGGAAAGGTCCTCATCCGCCGGTACAGCCATCAAGAACCTGTCCTTGAAACGAGAAGCTTGTCTGTTCAGAGCTTCCGTTACATTCTCATGTGCAACAACAGCATTCATCATTCCAATATAGAGATCACTCTTCCCTTGGAAAGTCTTGTGCTGTTTTTTCAGCCTCCGACCGAGCTCTTCTAGGTTCGCAAGGGTCAACGACCATCGCTCATCCTGGCTGTCCGGATTGGACTCTGCCGTGAATTTAAGCTCACGAAGAAAGTGTTCTTCGATTATAAATGGATCAATCTCATCAGAGAAAATAACGTGGAAGTTAACCCGGCTATCCGAACCGTTAGGTCGCGTGATAATTACCGATGTCCGAAATTCAATATTTGGCAGTAACAGTATTGCTTGTGCTTTTTCGGCCACGTCAGTCCCAACAAGCGTCTCAAGACGCCTTTTATCACTGAGGAGGGTTTTGAGGTGCTTGTATCCTTCGATTGAAAAATAATCCGTAATTCCAATAGCTGATATCTTCTTCTCAACCGCCCGCTCAAGCAGCGTCTTCGCATAGGCATTGAAATCATTGCCAAAGCCATTATTCAAGGCGGAAAAAGGGGTATGAACTTCGAGATCCCATTTTCTCCACTCGGAACCACGAGAATATTTAGATTTATCCATGGCTGAACCTCTTGCTGATTCGTGAGATACGAATCTCGCCTGAGATGAGCTTGGGCAGCAGCGCATCACGCAGGTCGGCGAGGGTGCTGGATTCTTCATGGTTTTGATGAATGAGCTCAAAATACCCGCGGACATGTTGATCGAACTTCTCTAAGATTGGGGGGGGCGGTACAACCTGCGCGCTCATATACGCGAGATTACGATTTAGCCCCGGTACAGCAGAATCAGCTCCGAGCGAGGCAAGATCTTGGGTTTGCAATGCGTAAAAGATAAAGTGGAGGCTGCTGCAGTCATTCTTGGGCACAACGTAAAAGGTTGTGTCGATCGGGGAAAAATCAGTAGGTGACCAAGTAACGATTCCGGGGTTGCCTTTCCGCCCAACGACAATACCTGGGCCATTCACGAGCTTCTCGTTATGCCAACCGACCTGCCCGTTTGAGCCGTAGACGGGGACGGTGCCTTGTTGGCGGCTATCTGTCTTCAATGCCTTTCCATAAGCAAGTTCCAGTAACTGCCCAAGCTTCTTGATCTCCCACCCCTTCGGAATCTCCCCCATCTCCGAGTCCTCGAAGGAGTCCGGGAAGAGGTCGGCGATGTGCTTGGGTAGGCCGGGGTCGCGGCCTGCGGCTTTGGCGCGGACGGGGTCAAAGGCCACGAACCATGACTTGAAGAGTGCCCGCGCCACTGCCTCCAACGTCTCGTTCATCTGCCGGTTCAGCTCGATCTTGTCGTCCAGCGTGCCAAGGATATGGGCGATGGAGCGTTGTTCAGAGAGAGGGGGGATCGGGACAATACACTCGGCAATGTCATCCGGGTTTACTGATGGATAAGCCGTCTTCTCCTCTGCAATCGAGGTCAAGTAATTGATGATTGGATTGCTTGTGGCCAGATAGTAGACAAATCGTGGGTCGGCCTTTTGGGGCCTAGCTCTCAGAACAGCAAAGCCTGTCGAAACGACAAGATTTTCTGGCGCTTCACGCAGGAAGGCGTACGCCCGATTGCCGGGTCGTACGGTGGAAAGGATGCTATCGTGTGCCCGCACGATTCGCTTCGCTCTGCTGGGAGCGCTCGACAGTGGAAGCGAACTTGCCTCACCAACCACACCTTGCCCGACGTTTGAGATGTCGAGGTATGCAATTTGCGAATGTGGATAGCCAGAATTAATCTGCTCTGGATTGAACAGTGCAAGGGAATCGAGGCGATCCGTGCTCCACCCAGAGGGTAGCTCGTCCTGCGAGATGCCAAAGTGTGAGATATTAAAGGCCATACTCCAACTCCTTCAGATTAACCCTGGTCTCACCGCCCAGCTCCGACCCTCTTGACCTGCTATCTATGGATACCGCTACCAATTGTGTGGACGCTGTCCGCACTTTCTTCTCGGGCTTTACGAACACCGTAATCTGATCTGTGCAAGAGGCTCTTGCATAATTGCCCAATCTATGATGAGGCCAAGACGCAATAGGGAGCTGGAAAGTCCGGATCTCCCAAAAGGCAAATTGATTCTCACTGTACCGCTTTCCAATAGCCGCCTTTGTCAGGGCCAATTCTCTTAAGCAAACCCGTGCCCTTCAGGTTGTGCAAATGTTTTTTGACGGCGCGCGGACTTATATCAAGTTTATCAGCCATTTCATCAATGGTGATCTCCGGTTTGGCGGCTATAAGCGATATTATTTTCTGGGAAGTTTTCTGTGAACCTTTCTGGGTACTTTCCCAGGAACCTCCCGCCCCAAGAGTTCCCATACCTACACCCCCCGGTCTATAAAACACGGTGCGGAAATAGCCGTCGGCATCAAAAGTGGGCTCTTTCAAACCCGATTCTGAGAGGGCTTCTCTCATTCGCTTGATACCCATGCCGACGCGCTCAACTATTTCATTAAGAATTCTTGATTCCAAACCAGTGAGAACCACTGGGGGGGTCGCTATCTTCTTCTGCCTCCGCCGCGCCTACATAGCGCCCTGGCGTCAGCACATAGCCATGTTTTTTAATCTCATCCAGCTTTGCGCTTTTGCAGAAGCCGGGCATATCTTTATATTCACCCCCACCCTGTCCCTCCCCCGTCAAGGGGGAGGAGACTTTAGAGGAATTGCCGCGCCAGGCGTGGTAGGTGTCGGCGATATGGTGGATATCATCATCAGTCAGCTCGCGGTGGACACGATCGATCATAGTGCCCAGTTTCCTGGCGTCGATGAACAACGTCTCGCCGCGCCGGTTGCGGAAACTGCTGTTCTTTTTATCACGGGTGGTAAACCACAGACAAACCGGGATCTGCGTGGAGTAAAACAACTGTCCCGGCATGGCGACCATGCAGTCCACCAGATCAGCCTCAATGATTGCCTTGCGGATCTCGCCTTCGCCTGATTGATTGGACGACATTGAGCCATTGGCAAGCACAAAGCCAGCTGTGCCAGTCGGCGCAAGATGATGAATAAAATGTTGTACCCATGCATAATTGGCGTTGCCGGCGGGAGGGATGCCGTATTTCCAGCGCTTGTCTTCTCGCAATAGTTCTCCGCGCCAGTCGCTATCGTTGAAAGGCGGGTTGGCCAGCAAATAGTCGGCGCGCAGGTCCGGGAAGCGGTCGTTATGGAAGCTGTCTCCGTGGCCGATCTGGGCGTCAATGCCGCGGATGGCAAGGTTCATCTTGGCCAACCGCCAGGTGGTGTAGTTGGACTCCTGCCCGTAGACGCTGATTTGTCCGATGCGGCCCCCGTGCTCTTCGATAAACTTCTCACTGCTCACGAACATACCGCCGGAGCCGCAGCATGGGTCGTAAACACGGCCTTTGTAGGGCGCGAGCATTTCAACCAGCAGACGGACAATGCAGCGTGGCGTATAGAACTGACCGCCCTTCTTGCCCTCGGCGCTCGCGAACTGTGAGAGAAAATACTCATAGACACGGCCGAGGATATCCTTTGAGCGGCTCTCCTTGTCCCCCAGGCCAATGTTGCTGACAAGGTCAATGAGCTGCCCGAGGCGCTGTTTGTCAAGGCCCGGACGAGCAAAATCCTTGGGCAGTACACCATTGAGAGATGGATTATCCCTCTCGATGGAAGCCATTGCGTCGTCCACAACCTGACCAATGGTCGGTTGTTTGGCATCGGCCTTGAGATGCAACCAGCGCGCCTCCTTTGGTACCCAGAATATGTTTTTTGCGCGGTATTCGTCAGGATCTTCCGGGTCAGCTCCATGGGCGCGCTCAACCTCCAGCTTCGCGTGATGTTCCGCGAAGGCGTCTGAGATGTATTTGAGGAATATGAGCCCGAGGACCACGTGCTTATACTCGGCAGCATCCATATTGCTGCGCAGCTTATCCGCGGCCTGCCAGAGCTTCTCCTCAAAGCCCAACGTGGCTCCATTATTGCCGCTCTTTTTCGGCTTGCGTGCCATTGCTTAACTCTCCATATTTATTTAACTTCACAGCTAGGCATCCGGGGTCTAACTCTTTAAACTCGATTTTCGCCCCGTCAACTGATTTTTGCCTTACTTTTATAACCTGCCCGGCGATTCTATATAATGCCTTTACCTGTAGCGGCGGACTTTGATTTTACTCCTCTTTGCAGGCATTGGGAAATGATATAAGCCTTAAAAGCCGAGTCAGCTTGATTGGCTCGCTAGCCGATTCTGATGCGCTGCCGTATAACAATCCAGAAGCCGCCTTATCATTGTTTGATATTGCGTATGGTGCTTTTTAGATTCTTTTTTAAAGAAATCTACGCTGGCCTTGCTGAGGGCGATAGTGACTTTGACCTTCTGCTCTTTGAAAACAAGATTCTCGGGTGAGGGCAGAAAATCTTTTACCACGCGATATTCGCCGATTGGCTCACTGATGTATCTGATTTTCTTCTTCATATATCTTCCTTCCTTTCCGCCAGTATCCTGCCCCCAATATACGTATCACGCCGCCTCGATGTGTAAAACGAACTGTGACAATCTCATCAGCTACCCTGCCAAAACAATACTATCTCTTTTCTCTTCCACTATGGCTGATGTCTTCCGCGATAACACGTTTGGGATCGGCAAAGGCATACTGGGCTATCTCGAATGGGAGGCCGTGTTTTAGCTGATTCTGTTTGTTTTTATCTTCATCCCATTCGAAGCTATCCCATTTCATGATACAAGGTTATCAGATGTTATAGGACATAGCAATACAAATATACATATCATTATATGGATTTAAGTGAATTGAACAAATAATCTTCCTCATCAGGGGAGAGAAGGTAGTACTGGATGCCGACCTAGCCAGGCGTTATGGTGTGCAGACATTCCGTTTCAATGAGGCAGTGAAGCGAAATCGCGATCGCTTCCCCGGTGACTTTATGTTTCCGCTCACGCGAGAAGAGGTTGCCAACTTGATATCGCAAAATGCGATGTCAAGATTACCTGCACAGGTAGAAGAAGGGGCACTGGGCGCACCGGCGCTTATTCTCCTCATCCGCCCTGAACGGCACGTCCGGACTCAGGATTTCTCCGATGATGAAGGTGAGCGCCTCCATGCACTTTCTCATGATGTCGCCGCACGACTCCGCCTCCCTCTCCGCCGGAAACTCGATCGGTCTGTTAGTCCGCAGGTTATACAGGGCAGCGCGGACCTGCGCATCGGCGTAGCGGTCCCGCACGAGCCGGTAGTAGAGCGGCAGCTGGAAGGAACGGACGGTATCCCTGATCGTCTCCCGCGACAGCTCATCCAATTCCAAAATGGCTCTCCCCCGGGGCTGCAGGTCGTTTGCCCCTGTCTTGTAGTCAATGATGAGGAGGCTGCCGTCGTCCATCCTGTCAATCCTGTCCACCCGGCAGGCAAGCCTGATCCGTCGTTTCCCAGCCGGGATCTCTGCCGTAAGCCTCTCTTCAAGCAGCAGCAGTTCGCTGACACCGCGCTTCGCCTCCTCGTCCAGGAACTGCCCCAGCCTGAACCTCATGACGTACTCGAGCATGAAGGAGTCTGACCTCATCCTCCTGGCGAGCGAATCGGCAAACCGCCGCTCCATCTCCCTGAAGAATTCCTCGCGGAAGCGGGAGTCGATCTGCGGCCTCTTCCCAAGGAACGGTGCGAAGCAATCCCGGAGGAGATTGTGGATAAACGTGCCCACATCGGCCCCCTTCGGTTCATCGAGGAGGTCATCCCTCTCTCCAAGCCCCAGCACGTACGCGAAGTAAAAGCTCAAGGGGCACGCGAGGTAGGCGTCAAGGCTCGTGGGTGAGTAAATAAATCGCTCCAGAAACTCCGCCACCTTTCCATCCTTTGCCGCCTGCCCGCGCTTCTGCACCACCTCTGCCCTGAAACCGGCGCGTATCACGGGCGCCGCCTGGAGTTTCCCCGTTGTTTTCTGCCTTTCCCACACCAGCTCCTCAATGAAGCGACTCCGCTCCTTGTCGCGGCGGTCGTCGTAGATGAGGTGCACCTCTTCTGCGTGCGCGAGGAGGCGCATGAAGTGATAGCGCTGGATTTCTTCTTCTTCCTCCATCCGGTTGAGGCCGAGGCTCACCATCACCTGGCGCGGAATGAGCGGCTCGCAGGCATGGAGTCGCGGGAGCACCGTCTCGTTGACATCCATGATGATGACATTTCTAAAATTCAGTGAACGGGTCTCCAGGAGCCCCAGTACCTGGAGCCCCTTCAGCGGCGAGCCGGAGAAGGAGACAATCTCCTGCTCCATCATGCGCGTAAATATTCTGAACACTTCTCCCTGAGTGAACGGCTCCGCACTGAATGTCGCGTTCCGCAGCTCATCCGCCAACGCCAGGATCCGCTCCGCAACCTTCAGGTTCACGAAGTACCGTTCGAGATGGCTCTTGTTCACCAGCGTGTCCACGAACCGTTCCAGCGCATGGGAGAGATCCCCGACGCTGCCGATGCCTTCCCATATCCCAAAGGCGACGTCGTGGAGCTCCCGGAGGACACCGGGGAGCTCCCCCGGATCGAGCTCTATCTCCATCTGGCCGAGCGTCGCCGCGGTCGCGTGATAGAGTGTTGCGCACTTCATCACGTCCTCCAGGGTGACGAAAAGGCTCCCGCTGATCGGAGATTCATGAGCCCCGGAGAGCAGTTCTTCCACCTTGTGTACCAGCACCCTGGTGACTGCCGGTTCAAGGACCACCTTCATGTTCTTCAGCAGCGGGTGGGTGATCACCCTGAGGTAGTCCTTCGCGTAATACGCCGTTCCCTTCCTTGTGACCTGTGCGCTGACGATGGACTCAAAGAGGCTGTGCACGGCGCTCCTCGTGAGAGGGTATCCCATCGACACGTTGAACTCGCCCGCGCATGGCGCGATCTCAGAGAGTAACGGGATGAGGCTCCCCGGATCAGGGAGAACGACCACGGTGTGCCGGTGGTCCTTCGTCTCCTTCAGTATCGTTCTCACAATCGCCGCCTGGGACTGTGTGTCAAAACCGGCCCATAAACGGAGGCGCTCCGGAGGCGCGGGGCGCGAGCCCTGGCGTATGTCGCACCCGAACACGCCGGCGCATCTTTTGAGCGCCGGCCACTCCCCCTCATCGCCCTGGAAGAAGGGCACCGCCAGGTCCCTCTCGTAGAGATTTTTCACGACCGTCGCCTCGGTCGCGCGCAGGCGGAACAGATTACAGAAAATGACTTTGTCGAATTCAGGGAAGTCCATCTCCTTCACGCGGCGTGAGGCGAGCAAATACATCAACCCCCGTGAATATGCCTCCTTCCCCCGGAGGGCGCTGTGGTACTCTTCCCGCAGCGCTGCGATCCTCAGGAGCAGCTCATTGGCGCTCTCGGGAACATCGTACCCGATTGCCGCGATGGCCTGGACATTCCTGAGCGCCGCGGCGCTCACGTCCTCGAGGTCGAGCAGCTCGATGAATGAGGCAATTTCCCTCGACCAAGGCAGGAACTGGGAGAACTCCTCTCTCCCCCGCGTGATGGAGGGGGCGTCCTTCTTGACCAGCCTGTAGATCAGATAGTACGCGTCCATCGGCGGGATACACCGGGCCGGCTCATCACGGGTTGCAGCGTACTGGATGAATTCGTCCATGGAGAAGTACCTGGGGGGGCTGAAGCTCCTCCTCATCCGGTGCGCGAGCTCCCGATTCAGGAACAGCGCCGGCCGTCTGCCGCCGAACACTACGGCAACCCTGCTGAAGCCGTTCGCCCCGGCGCGGAACCTGTCCATCAGAAAGTCAGACACGGCGGCGATGAAATCGTCACCGAGACCGCACGTGACCACCCTCCCCTCAGAGCTCTTCAACCCTCACCTCGTCCATGAACATCAGGAAGCCCCTGACCCTCAGACGCTGATATGCGTCCCGCACCATCCGCACGTACCCGTCCACCTGCTCCCGGTGCGCGGCCCGGTCTCCTTCCGAGCTTTTAAAATCGATGACCCATGCCTCATCCCCTGTCACGACAAGTCGATCGATCCTGCTCGTCCTCCCCTCAGCATAGGCTATCTCCTTCTCTGTGTACACCTCCCCGCGTTCAACCTGGAAGAAAGGGCGCGTCGACCGGTTGTTGAGAATTGTCCTGATGGTCGATGCCGCCTCCGCACGCACCGTGGCGGACGGATATCGGAGGGATGCTTCTCCCACTGCCCGCGCGAGGACCTCCTCTGCATCCCTGCCGTGGAGATTGCCGATACGTGAAAGGATGAAGTGGAGCACCTCTCCCCTGAGGACGTCCGCCCTCCGCACAATGAGCAGCGGGTCCACATGCTCCTCTCTGAGAAAATTTATCCAGTCCGCGTACTCGCCCGGCTCGAGCTCCCTTGGCCGGGGCTCTTTGTCCTTCCGTGCGCCGACCGGCCGATGCGGAGTCCCCTTCTCCATGCACGCCGGGGGGATGAGGTGACGCGCCGCGTTACCCGCCCCCCCTTCGCCGCAGGGGATAAAAAGGTACAGTTCCTCCATGGCCCGTGTGCACGCGACGTAGACGACATTCAGATTGTCGATGATCGATTTCCTGTACTCCTCACGGTACGCCTCCCTCACTTCGTCCGAGAAGGAGGTGTATTTCCGGTCCAGCCTCACGAGGCGTAATCGCGCACCCTCCCGCCTCACCGTGAACGGCGCCGACCCCCTGCCGGACGACGCCCCGCCCGGGGAGAACTCCAGGAAGGGTACGATCACCGTGGGGAACTGGAGCCCCTTCGCTTTGTGAATGGTCATTACCCTGACGGCGCGCGCGGGCAACGAGGTTACAAAGAGGTCGTCGCCGGCGCTGCGTTCGAAGTAGTCCAAAAAATCGGCGATGCCGGGGTGCTCTTCCTCCTGCTCCTTGATCAATTGAAGGAAGCGCATGAAAAAGGCGCGGGATCTGGAGAAGCGCTCCAGCGCCTTGAACGTACCGATGATCGCCACGACAAGCTCGTAGAGCGGGACGAACCCGACATTCCTGAAGAACTCCTCGATCTGATCCTCCCAAGCGGCCGGGTAGCGCGCGCGGAAATCGCGATAGAGGTACGGGGCCGGCCCGGAGGCGCGCCGCACCCTCGCGGAGAACAGGAAATCCTGCACCTCCCCCTCGGGGACCCCTGCGGCACCGGTGAACATCTCTCCGAGCACGAACGAAGCGAAGGAGAGGTCATCGATGGGAGTGTTGAGAAACCGGAGGAACGAGACGAGTTCCTTGATGTGCGGGTTGTTCCGTATGCTCAGCGTCTTGTCCGAGGCCGCCGGTATGTTATCGGCGATCAGCCAGCCGGTGACGAGCTCCACGTCGTCATTTTCACGGGTGAGCACGGCGATATCCCCGGGGGCGAACCGCTGCTTCAGCTTCTTCACAAGCTGGAGCAGCCGCTGCCTGACCCTCCGCTCGGCCTCCTCCCTGTCCGCACATTCGACGAGCTCCGCCTTCACGTACCCATCGGGTGCGTCGGCACGCCATTCCTGCCGCGAACTGCTGAATATGCACAGAATGTCGTGCATGTCTCCATCAGTGAGGCGCCTCCTGTCGGTGATCTCTTCGGGCTGTAGTACATTCAGAAAGCGCCCCAGGTTCTCCACCGAGAAGACCTCATTGTTGAATCCTGCGATCGCCTTCCCGCTGCGGAAATTTTTCCTCAGGTAGTCCCGGTAGGTTGGAGCATTGTCGAACAATTCGGGCGCCCTGTCAAAAAGCTCTATCTCTCCTCCCCTGAACCGGTAGATGGCCTGTTTCTTGTCCCCCACGTAGAAAAGTGAGCCGCCTCGTGAAAGCGCCTCTCGGACCATCTCCTGGATATTGTTCCATTGGAGGGTGCTGGTATCCTGGAATTCGTCGATCAGGAAGTGGCTGAACTGGCAGGCGAGCCGGAAGTAGATTTCGGACACACCTACCAGCTCGTCTCCGAAAAGCTCCGCGGCGAGGCGGTTCAGCTCTCCGAGAAACACGAGATCATCCCTGCGCGCCAGTCTCCGGAATCGGACGAGGACCGCCTGGAAGATGTCGATATAGCAGTCGAATACCGCGCGGGCCTCATCACTCGCGAGGCCTATGATCCCCTCGCGTATGCTCCGCCACAACTCATGGGTCGCACCAGGCGCCGCACACCCCTTATTCACCGGAAACGCGTCCCTGACGAAGTATCTACCCAGCGTCCCCACGTCAAGCCCCCGCGGGTTCTGGACAAGGGTTTTTTCCAGGGAGTTGCGGAACCCTTTGTGAGTGCCCTCCGGACATTTGTCTCGAAGCTCAGCGATAAGGTCCTTGAGGGCCTTCTTCCGGCTCAGCATGTTTTCTGAGGTCAGGCCGGATTTTTCGAAATCGACCCCGTAGATATTACTGCAGGCGTAGAGCGACGCGACAACCCCGAGCACGTCTCTCCTGGGGAACCAGCCGCCCTTATCCTCGACGTATATATACTGACGCAGGAAGCACTCAAAGAGCTTCTTCATGCGAAGGTCGCGGTGGGCGGCTTCGATACATTCGTCCAAGCTGTAGGCAAGACAGTCGGTAGTGTCCTTTTGTATGCCGAAGCCGGCCGAGAGCTGGAGTTCCGAGGCGCAGCCCGAAAGGAGCAGGTTGATAAAGCTGTCTATTGTCTGTACCTGGAAATAGTTGTAGTTTCTGACGAGGTAATCGAGGAGGGCGCGCGCCTTCCGCCGGCCACTATCCCCACGCACGGGGAGCGAGGACAAAATAGCCTCCTTTTCTTCCCGGTCTTTGAATACATCCAGGGCTATCTTCTTGAGAAATTCGAGGATCCGCTCCTTCATTTCGCGCGCGGCCGCATTGGTGAACGTGATAGCGAGGATGCCGCGCATCTCCTCAGGCCTGGATTCCCTTCTGAGCAGGAGCTGGAGGTATCGCTGCGCCAATGCGTAGGTTTTTCCCGAGCCCGCAGAGGCCTCCACGACCCTGATCTCAGGAAACCTCAATGGTGCGGGACGCTCTTTTTTCATCTGATCACCTGACATTTGCAGCGGGGTGCACGCGCTGACCACACAAACGGGCGCACGAATCGCGCTGGCCTCCACACCTCAAAAATCAGGATAATGATTTTATGAGCCGATGGCAATCCAAATATCAGTGGGGCTGTAATGGGTCACCCATCAAAGGCGCGGAGTCAATAGACATGATCTGGTCCCTCCCTCGCGCATGCGCGGGTTCAACTGCTTGCTCCGTTCACGCCAGCACTCGTGACTTGCCTGCTGCTCCATCCCGAGCCCGTTTCCT
>JAPLCX010000057.1 GCA_026392035.1 Candidatus Auribacterota bacterium
GTAAATGATGTTCACCACGGATTTTCACGGATAACCACACGGATGGCCGCAGATGAAGCTTTCTTTTCATCTGTGAATATCCGTCATAATCCGTCCCGCTTAGCGGGATCCGTGGCCCCCCTCTATAAGTGACCCCTTACTGCTTATCGCCATTGCCTCTTGTATATCAGGAGCCAATCTCATATAATAATCCTGCATTGAAACTGGGGTTATAACCTGGGGGCGGTTTTTGCAGGGAGGTTATATCTCTATCAATGAGGTCCATCCGAAAGAAAAATATATGAAAAGTTCGAGCATATTGTTGCTTCTCTCTCTACCGGTACTCCTGTATTGCAATATCACTGCTGCACGGGCCCAGAACTATGTTGATCTGGAGGCTTCCAAAGTAAATCTCATCGGCGGGGTAAGACTCGCCTATCGCTGCGATTTCAGCACTTACGACTATCAGGGAGTGGCCGTGGACATATACCTCGCGGCGATACACGACCCGATCATTTCGGACGGCCCCTCCAGCGTGAGCGATCTACTCTCAAGCGGCGGCGTTCAGCTCTTCAGGCCCGGGATGCGAAGCACCTATACTTTTACCGGCAGGTTTGCCCTACCCACGTTCAGTAATGTTGTCTTCCCCCCCGCCCCCACCGACGGGTCACTCGTCATTGATACCGTTTCCACGAACACGTACGAGGGTAACTACGCATTGGCGGCGGTATTTACCCACCATGGGAGCGCAGACTTTATCCGCACCGATGGATTCCCTGCAGCGAATTCAAATACATTCACTCCCTTTCAATATCATGCGGTAGTGCTCGCCCGCACCATCCACGTGGGAGATGGCTATGACCCCTATATGGCGAACTGGGAAGTTCCTTACCCCGAGGGGAAAGAGGTGGCGAGAACCTTCGTCCTGAATCCCGCCCCTCAGGGTCAGGCAGTACTGCGGGGGTCTTATTGGGGTACGTACTATACCACAAATCCAATATACATTAATGAAATGCTGGTCGGCTACATCCCGGGCCAGTTCAACGGGAACCACTGGAGCCGGTCATACTTCCGTGTCCCGGGCTCTTTCTTTCGCCAGGGCACAAACCTGGTTACCTTCAAATGCTCCCTGTACGGGGCTACCGGCCACTGGGACAACTACATGGCGAAGGGGTGGGAGCTCTTCTATAACTGAGCCTCTGTGATCTCTACGCCCTCTGCAGCAGGACGATGACAGGCCCGCCGTACAATTTCGTGATTCGCGACGCCCTTGCCAGGTATTCGATCGGCATGAGCACCGGGCGCTTCAGGATCCTGTGCGCAACCAGGGGCAAAAGGAACTGCCCCTCGCTCGATTCCCAGTAGAAGCCGCACTCACGGGCTGCATTCCGGATATCCGCTTTCTTCTGGAGCGTGTAGTCTCTCGTACCGGGCTCTTTTTTCATCTTGAGGCGGTAGAGGAGCGGCTTGAAAAAATTCATGATGTCTTTTGTGACGAAGTCAAAAGATATCTTCTCCCCGGAAACGCGGCAGAGCTCACCCAAGAACAACTTCCAGTCGGAAACATGGGGGAAGGTGCGGAAACTTACCACGATATCAAACTCTCTATCCCTGAAAGGCAATGGATAGAGAGGGCCGGTTTCGGATCTGACATGGAGCGGCGCGAGTTTTTTCAGAGAACCTTCACTGCTGCCATAGGCGGTCACCTCGGCGCCCGCATCGAGGAGCGCACCCGCCAGCTGGCCATGCCCAGCCCCCACATCCAGAACTCTCTTTCCCCTGACATCGCCAAGGAGTAAAAGGAGCAACTCGTTCTGTCGCTTGATGATGAGGCTGCCTATCCTGCCTTTGAACCTCCGGCTGTAGAGTTCGCTTGAGGTGTGCTCATCACAGTACCATGAGAGGTGATCTCTGGTGTTCATGGAGGAAACAGTACCATGCATGATGGAAGCGGTCAATCTGATACGGAGTCCGGGTGTAAGGGGTCACTTTATAGAGGGGGGCCACGGATCCCGCTAAGCGGGACGGATTATGACGGATATTCACAGATCAAAAGAAAGCTTCATCTGCGGCCATCCGTGTGGTTATCCGTGAAAATCCGTGGCGAACATCATTTACCGTTACCCCTGCAAAACTAACCCATTACTCAGAAACGTATAATTGGCTGTCCACGATCCATAAAAACATGTTAAAGTTAGTGATGAGAGTATAATAACAAGGCTGCGTATGTGCCCCATCAGAAAAAAACATGCATATGGGGGACGAGAGAATGGGACAAAATAAATCCTCGATGAAAAAAGTCGCAGAGTTGTTGAATGAAATGCGTAGTGCGGGTATGATTACAAATTATGCACTTTTTGGCGCGATCGCTCAAATTAGATACACCCAACCTTTGGCTACTCTGGATGTGGACGTGCTGGTGACCATGCCCTCAGAGGAAGGACTGGATGTCCTGCGCCCGCTTTACGAGTATTGCGCCAAGAAAGGATACCGCGCGGAGGGCGAAGCGATTCGCGTGGGTGCATGGCCGGTACAGTTCGTCCCCGTGTTTAGCCCGCTGACTCGGGAGGCAGTAGAGGATGCGGATTCCGTCGATTTCGAGGGGGTTCCGCTCCGCGTCGTGCGCGCCGACCACCTATCCATAATTGCGCTGAGCGTTGGCAGGGCAAAAGATTTCGCGCGGATACTCGCTCTTCTGGAGGCGGGGAGCGTCACCCCCGCAGCTATCGAGGCTCTTGCGGCGAGGCATGGGCTATCCTCGGCGTGGGAAAGGTTTAAGACAAGGTTCGTAGATGCGTGATATTAAAGAGATGCTGATGCGGCGGGCAGAATGGCAGAATAACCGTACCCGCCAGCCCTGGCCTGATAAGATAAGACAGGTCGAAGCGGTGCTGGATACCGCTCGCTGGTTTCAAGACGCACGCGACAGGGCACGGCAGCCGAAAAAGGGACAGCCCCCCTTTCCCTCAGAGTACCCTGAATAGATTGGAGTTCTCCACGGGCAGGCCGTCGATGCGGACGGAGTTTTTTGTGTCGCGCCTGTCTCGGATGATTGCAGAGCAAATTATGTATCGGTGGGGGATATAGTGCTATTCCAGTGTAGTTTGCAGGGATTGGAGCCGATGCAATATCTCGCCCTTCGTCAGTCCTTGTATGGCGAACAGCTTGTCCCTCGAGTGTTCCCCGGAAATAATGGTAATATCAGATCTCCTCAGGCCGAGCTTGCCGGCGAGGAACTTTACCGCGGCCCGGTTGGCTTTGCCATCCTCCGGCGCTGCCGCCACTCTGATTTTCAATGCTCCCGCGTGTTCCCCCACGATCGCATCTGCCGAGGCTTTCGGCTGCACCTTCACCCTCATGCGGAGGGTCCCGTCCTGTTCTCTTATCTCTATCGGGTTTTGCCTGCCTTCGAAGGAGTTATTTTTGTCATTTGTCATTTGGTATTTGAGTTTGTGGAGCTATCCTCCACGGCTCAACTCCTCCGCCCGTTCGCACGCCGTTTTGATCGCATCCACAATCGCTTTTTTGACCTTTCGTTCCTCCAGAACCTTTATCGCCGCCGCTGTTGTCCCGCCGGGTGAGGTCACCCTCTTGCGCAGTTCTTCAGGCGCCTGGCGGGAGGTCTCGGCGAGCCTGATGGCGCCAATCATTGTCTGGATAGCAATCGCCAATGCCTGCGCGGGCAGGAAACCGAGTTGCTCTCCCGCCATCGCCATGGCTTCAAGGAAATAATATACGTAGGCGGGTCCGCTCCCGGAGAGGGCGGTGGCCGCGTCCATCAGCTCCTCCTTGACCTCGATCTCTTTTCCCAGGGCCTTGAGGATAAATTTTACATGCTCGACGTCCTCATCCTTCACATAGCTTCCACGCGCCCAGAGCGAGATACCCTCCCCGATCAGCGCGGGCGTGTTCGGCATGATTCTGATCACCGCCACCTCCCTGCGGAGCGCCGTTTCGATCTTCGCGATGGTGATCCCCGCGGCGATGGAGAGCACCAGCTTCCCACCGGTCTCCACGGCGGAGAGCTCGGCAAGCACGTCGGACATGTTCTGCGGCTTCACCGCGATAACTATCAGGTTGCTCGAATCCACACAGACAGCGTTCGCCCCCGCCGCGCTGACGCCAAAGGTATTTCGCAGATGCTCAAGCCGTTCTTTTTTCAGGTCGCTCACGCATATGTCCGAGGCGAGACACAACCCGGCGTTGAGGAGACCGTGGATGAACGCCTCGGCCATATTGCCGCCGCCTATAAACCCTATCTTCTTATCGAATGCACGCGCCATACGATATCCTCCCTTAGCTTACTTTGAAATATCATCCTTCGAATATCGCGGTCCCCACACGCACCATTGTGGCCCCCTCTTCCACCGCAACTTCAAAATCCTGCGTCATACCCATCGAGAGCTGGCGCATCTTCACGCCGGGAAACCCCTGCCGCGCGATCTCTCCCGCGAGCTCCCGGAGACGCCGGAAGACAGGCCGAACCCTTTCAGAATCTTCAGACATAGGTGACATGGTCATGAGGCCCTCTACGCGGATGGCCCTCAGCGCCGCAACCTTCTCCAGGATCGGGCAGAGCTCCTCCGGCGCAACGCCGAACTTGCTCCGCTCGCCTGATACATTTACTTCCAGGAGGACTGGCACTGCCTCCCCCATGCGCTCCCCCGCCTCATCAATCTCTTCCGCCAGCCTCAGGCTGTCCACCGAGTGGATCATATCGAAAATCTTCAGCGCATCCTTCACCTTGTTCCGCTGGAGGTGGCCTATCATGTGCACCTGCACACGTCCCTTCAGATGGGGATACTTCACCTCGGCCTCCTGGACCCGGTTCTCCCCTATCGTCCTCACCCCCGCGCTGACCGCTTCGTCAATCTCGGCGAGCGTTCGTCCCTTGGTCGAGGCCACGAGTTCGATATCGCTCGCGTTCCGCCCCGCGCGCACTGCCGCCGCGGCGACGCGCTCCATGACGCTGCGTACATTATCTGCAATCATCGGATGATTAACTTTAGCCACATATGCAGGTTGATTTACAACCACGGATACACACAGATTAACACGGGTGATAATGTCATAAATGTAAAGGATAACGCATGTGCTGCTTCACAATCTGTGTTCATCCGTGTTCACCTGTGGTTATCTATCTTAATCCGTCGTTGTTCTATGCTCGTTTCCTACGCCGGTTGAAACCAGTATAACACGTCTATCCCGATGCTGACCCAATGCGTGCATGTCCCGTACTTCAAACTTTTGACTTTCAGCTTTCAACTTTTGGCTGTGGTAAAGATCATTACCATGCCGAATATCTTGTTGCTGCTTCACCGTAAACTTTTAACTTTCAACCTTAGTGCTCTGGATCATAAGTTCGGTGACGTATTATTTATGCGGCCTTTTCTTTCTGTGAACAAAGAGATAGTTTGTCGAGTAATCGTTTGAGATCCTGACGGGTGAACTTCCATTTGAAAGGTTCAGCGGATTTTTC